>DASXQD010000108.1:0-1782 GCA_036493195.1 Gemmatimonadaceae bacterium
GGGCTCGATGTGTTCGGCGTGGGCGAACATCATCGGCCGGATTTCGTGGTATCGTCACCCGCAGTCGTGCTGGCTGCCGGCGCCATGCGCACCAAACGCATTCGGCTCACGAGCGCCGTGTCGGTGCTCAGCTCCGACGACCCCGTTCGCGTCTTCCAGGATTTTGCGACACTCGATCTCCTCTCGAAGGGACGCGCGGAGATCATGGCTGGACGCGGCTCGTTCATCGAGTCGTTCCCGTTGTTCGGCTACGACCTCGACGATTACGACGAGCTGTTCGCCGAGAAGCTCGACCTGCTGCTCAAGGTCCGCGAGAGCGAGACGGTGGAGTGGCGCGGGGTGCATCGCGCGCCGATCCACGGACGCGCAGTCTATCCGCGACCAGTCCAGAATCCGCTGCCCGTCTGGGTCGCAGTGGGAGGCACGCCGCAGAGTGTGGTGCGTGCGGCGACGCTCGGGCTTCCGATGGCGCTCGCGATCATCGGTGGCGAGCCGGAACGGTTCACGCCGATGGTCGACCTGTATCGCGAGGCGGCGAAGCGCGCGGGCCACGATCCGGCGATGCTCCCCGTGAGCATCAACTCACACGGCTACATCGCGGACAGCTCGCGTCGGGCGGCGGATGAGGCGTATCCGCCGTACGTCGAAACCATGGGGCGCATTGGGCGCGAGCGCGGATGGTCACCGCCCACGCGCGCGAGGTTCGAGGCGGAGCGGTCGAAGCGCGGCGCGCTGCTCGTGGGCGATCCGCAGGAAGTGATCGACAAGATTCTATTCGAGCACGAGCTGTTCGCGCACCAACGCTTCCTCATGCAGATGAGCGTGGGCACGATGCCCCACGGGCAGATCATGCACTCGATCGAGCTGCTTGGAAACGTGGTCGCGCCGGCTGTGCGCAAGGCGCTGGGTGCCGGGCAGCCCGTGAGCCGGTCTGCGGAGACTGCGGGCGCTCAGGCCCGATAGACCGTAACCATCGTGTCGTCGAAGGCACGCGAGCTCGCGCCGCGCGGCAGCACGTGCACGGCCGCGTGCTCCACGACGAGGACCCGCGAGAAGCGACTCACCTTCCAGCTGCCGATCACCCGGTCGAGCTGCCGCGATTCGTAGGGCGGATCGGCGAAGGCGATGTCGTAGCTCGAAGGTCCGAGCATCGCGGCGTACGGGATCGCATCGCGCTTGAAGATGCGGGTCGACTCGCGCAGGCGGAGCGCCGCGATGTTTGCGCGGAGGGCGTGCAGGCTGTCGGGGCGGAACTCGACGAAGTCGACACTCCTGGCGCCGCGCGAGAGTGCCTCGATGCCGATCGCGCCCGTCCCGGCGAAAAGCTCGAGCACCCGCGCGTCGGGCAGATCCTCGCGCACCATGTCGAGCATCGCGGCGCGGACGTGCTCAGCCGTGGGGCGGACGCGCCGATCCTGGGGCGACACGAGATCGCGGCCGGCGAGCCTTCCGGCTACAATTCTCATGTGCTGGAGTGAGCGTACATGAAGTGAAAGCTAGCCGTCCGTTGCCTTTGTCCCGGAACTTGCTTTCGGGCACATGACATGCTGCAAGTTCGCGCGCCTCTTCTGTCCGTCATTGCGGCATCGTATTCTCCTTCGTCCCATGACGGAGATGGCTAGCGCGTTGACTCAACCGATCACGTGAACAAACCGGATTCGCCCACGCCCGTGCGCCCGCGCACGAATCGACCCGTGTCCTCCACCAGCTCGCCGAGCTCTGCCGTCCTCGGCGCAAACGCGCTCATGGAGAGCTCGGATCTTTACCGGCTGCTCGTCGACC
>DASXQD010000109.1:0-6786 GCA_036493195.1 Gemmatimonadaceae bacterium
AACGATCTCCTCGACTTCTATACCAACGCATCGCTCATCGAGCTCGGCGCCGAGGCCGATCGCGTCCGTCGCGAAAAGCATCCCGAGGGCGTCGTCACCTATATCGTCGATCGCAACATCAACTACACGAACGTCTGCGTCGCCGACTGCGGGTTCTGTGCGTTTTATCGCCGGCCCAAGCACGCCGAAGGGTGGACGCTGTCGTACGAGCAAATTGGCGCGAAGATCGACGAGGCCAAGGCGCTCGGCGCGGTGCAGATCTTGATGCAGGGTGGGCACAATCCGTACATCCCGTTCGAGTGGTATCTCGATCTACTCCGGTACATCAAGACGCATCATCCGATTCACATTCATGGTTTCAGTCCAAGCGAAGTCGATTTCTTCGCCAAGACGTTTCGCATGGATGCGCGCGACGTTGTTCGCGAGCTGATGAAGGCGGGTCTCAACTCGGTCCCGGGCGGCGGCGGCGAGATTCTCGTGCAGCGCGTGCGCGACCAAGTCGCCAAGAAAAAGGCCGGCGCCGACCGGTGGCTCGAGATCATGGAGATCTGCCACGAGGAAGGCATGAAGACGTCGGTCACGATGATGTACGGCATCGGCGAGACGCTGGCCGAACGCATCGAGCATCTCGAGCGCGTGCGGGAGCTGCAGTCGCGGACCAATGGCTTCACCGCCTTCATCTGCTGGCCGCTCCAGCCCGAGAACACGCCGACGATGTCGAATCAGCCGAAGACGAGCGCAGTGGACTATCTGCGCACCACGGCGCTCGCGCGCATCGTGCTCGACAACGTTCCCAACATTCAGGCGAGCTGGGTGACGATGGGCGGCAAGATCGGACAGGTCGCGCTTCGCTTTGGATGCAACGACTTCGGATCGCTCATGATCGAGGAGAACGTCGTGTCGGCAGCGAACACGACGCACCGGATGACGATCGCGGAGATGGAGCGGCTCATCACCGATGCGGGCTTCACGCCGGCGCGCCGGCGTCAGGATTATTCGATCATCCAGCCTGCGCACGCAGCCGCGTGACACTCGTGCGGGGCGCCGTCGATGGCTAGAGCGAGCGACCTGCCCGAGGACGCTGAGCGGCGGCGCACGCCGCGCAAGCGAGCGGCGAAAGGCACGATGCGAATGGGCGTGGGATATGACTCGCATCGTTTCGGCGCCGGCAACGCCGTTCGCCTTGGCGGCGTCAGCATTCCGCACGACCATGCGCTCACCGGGCACTCTGATGCGGACGCGATCGCCCACGCGGTGATCGACGCGCTCCTCGGCGCGGCGGGCGAGGGTGATGTCGGCTCGATGTTTCCGGACAGCGATCCCGCGAACCGGATGCGCGACTCGATCGAGATGCTCACGCTCGCGATATTGCATCTGCGCAACCGGGGCTGGCGCGCCAACAATGTCGACGTGACGGTGATCGCGGAGCTCCCGCGTATTGCGCCCTATCGCGAGGCGATGCGCGACGCGCTCGCGGCCGCGCTCAATCTCGCGCGTGCGTCGGTGAGCGTGAAGGGAAAGACCAACGAAGGCATGGGGTGGATCGGCCGCGGCGAAGGCGTTGCGTGCATCGCCGTCGCGACGGTCGTGCCAGTCGCGTCGTGACCGCGGTCGACGACATCTCTCGCGATTTTCTGCTCGAGCGATTCGATGATTTTCTCGCGGTGGAGCAGGGGGCGGCGGGCACCACGAGCGAGGCCTACCACCGCGATCTCGCGCGCTTCGCGACGTACGCGCGCGTCAAGGGTGCTGCTGCGCCCACCGCCGTCACACCGGCGATGCTGCGCGCGTACATCTATCACCTGAAGGATGTCGGGCTCGCGCCCTCGTCCATCCGCCGCAACGTCTCGGCGATGCGGACGTACTATCGCTTCCTTTTGGGCGAAGGCGAGGTGGCGAAGGATCCCACCGAGCGGCTCGAGACGCCCAAGCGCTGGCTCACACTTCCGGACGTGCTCACGGTTGCGGATGTGGAGCGCCTGCTCGCGGCGCCCACACTCGACGAGCCACTCGCGTTTCGCGATCGCGCGCTGCTCGAGCTCGCATACGGCGCCGGTCTCCGCGTATCCGAGTGGATCACGCTTGGGGTGAAGGACGCGCTGCTCGATGAAGGGCTCGTGCGCGTGTTCGGGAAGGGGAGCAAGGAGCGACTGGTCCCTATCGGACGGCGCGCCATCGCCGCGGTGGCCGTCTACCAGCGTGAGCTCAGGCCGAAGCTCGAGCGCGGCGGAGGGAAGGGCGCGCTCTTCCTGAACGCGCGCGGTGCGCCGTTGTCGCGCATGGGAGCGTGGAAGATTCTTCGGAAGTACGTCACGATGGCCAAGATCGAAAAGCACGTGACACCGCACACGCTGCGGCACTCGTTCGCCACGCATTTGCTCGAGGGCGGAGCCGATCTTCGGGCGGTCCAGGAAATGCTAGGACATGCCAGCATTGCCACCACACAGATCTACACGCACGTCGACCGCGAATTTCTTCGTTCGGTTCACAAGCAGTATCATCCACGGGGCTGACGTCGTCGCTCCGAGCCCGCCGCACACTTTCGCATTCCGAACGCATGCTCCTCGTCATCGACAACTACGATTCCTTCACGTACAACCTGGTCCAGTATCTCGGTGAGCTGGGCGAGGACCCCGTCGTCCGTCGAAACGATGCGATCACCGTCGAGGAGATCGGCGCGATGCGTCCGACCGCCATCGTCCTCTCGCCGGGACCGTGCACACCCTCCCAGGCGGGGATCACCGTGCCCGTCGTGAAGCGATGGGGGAGCGAGATTCCGATTCTGGGCGTGTGCCTGGGCCATCAGGCGATCGGGGAAGCATACGGCGGCGTCGTGATTCGCGCGGATCGCGTGATGCACGGCAAGACGTCGCGCATCACGCACGATGGCACGGGACTCTTCGATGGACTTCCCGATCCGCTCGAGGTGATGCGCTACCACTCGCTCATCGTCGAGCGCAGCACGCTGCCCGCGGTGCTCGAGATTCTCGCCACCACGGGCGATGCGCCCGATGAGATTCAGGCGGTGCGCCACGTGTCGCATCCGGTGTGGGGCGTGCAGTTCCACCCCGAATCGGTGCTCACGCAGCAGGGTAAGCGCATCCTGCAGAACTTCCTCGCGATGGCGGCCGCCGCGTGAGGCGTTCCGGCGCGCTGTTGTTTTTCCTGTCTGCGCTCGCGAGCGGCGTGCGTGCGCAGGACTCCCTGCATATTCGCGCTCCGGGTCCTACCGTGGCAGAGCAGATCGTGGAACAGACGCTGTCTCATCGCTACATCGTTCGTCACGAGCAGTACAACACGCGACTCTTTCGCGACTCGGTGTTCGACACCACCGTCGTCGTGCTCAACTCCGATGCGACGGTCGCGAGCACCGTACACGGCGATGTCGTCGTGATCAACGGAGATCTCTTCCTCCAGCCTGGCGCCCGGATCGATGGTCGCGCCGTCGCGATCGGCGGCGGCGTGTACGACTCGCAGCAGGCCAAGGTGGGCGGAGAGAAGCTCTCGTTCCGCGATGTGCACTTCGACACCACGCGTACGAGCACAGGCATCGAGCTCGCGTATCGCTTGCCTGCGCCGCCGAAGGACACGATTCCAACATTCGCGCTACCCGGGCTCTTCGGCTTCCGCCTGCCGCTCTATGACCGCGTCGACGGGCTTTCGCTGCCGTGGGGGCCTCGCATCTCGGTCGCTGACACGCTGCTCGTGATCGATCCCACGGTCACGTATCGTTCGAACATCGGCGCGTACGATCCCGCCGTGTCCGTTCGCGCAGCTCTCGAACATGGCTGGACCGCCACGGCATTCGGCGGTCGCACCACGCTCTCGAACGATCGCTGGATCCAGACCGATCTCGCCAACTCGATCTCGACATTCGGCGTGGGCAGCGATTATCGAAACTACTGGCGCTCGACTCGGTTTGAGGGGCGTCTGGCGCACCAGTGGATCTTCTCGCAGGGTGACGTGCAGCTGTCGGGTGGCGCCCGCACGGAGGACGATTGGTCCGTTCGCGCCGGCGGCCCCTGGAGCTTTTTCAATCGAAACGACTCTCTGCACATGCGACGTCCGAATCCCGGCGTCGAGCGTGGCCGGCTCTCGAGCGCGCTCCTCGGCGCTCGCGGAAGCTGGCAGCGCGAGCACGTCGAGCTCGAGCTCGGAGCCGACGCGGAAGTAGTAGTGGATGCGCCGAACGACGAGCACTTCACACAGACGACGATCTTCGCGCGCGCCGCTTTCCCGACCTTCGTCACCAGGCTCGGCACGCAGACGTTCGTGTTTCACACGCACATGGTGCTCACCGCCGGCGACACCGCACCGCCGCAGCGCTTCGCCTACATCGGCGGGAGCGGCACGCTTCCGACGTTCGACATCCTGAGCCGCGGCGGCGACCAGCTGGTCTTCCTCGAAGGACTCTACAACTTCCCGATCGAGACCTTTCACGTGCCGTATCTGGGCACGCCGATCGTCACCGTTCGCGAGATGCTGGGCAGCGCGGGAGTCGGCAGCCTCGGACGCTTCGACAGCAACATTGGCGTGCGCCTCACCCTGGGGCTGTTCAGCGGGGAAGTCTTCATCAACCCGGCCAACGGCGATCACTCCTTTTCGTTCGGTCTTTCGCTCCTTCGTTGACGCGGGAGCGCAACCGGCCTTGATTTGATTCCAGGGCCGCACCGGCGTAAATTGCCGATCGTGCAATTCGCGGCCGGGCACTCATTCAACACATGGCCGTGAGCACGCTGGCGGTCATCCCAGCGCGACTCTCCGCCACGCGGCTTCCCCGCAAGCCGCTTCGTCTCCTCGCCGGCGTTCCCATCGTGATCCGCGTCTGGCAGCGAGTGATCGCCCTGGACGTCGCCGATCGCTGCCTCATCGCCACGGACAGCATCGAGGTGCAGCGCGTCGCGCATGAGGCGGGAGCCGAATGCATGCTCACGCGCGAGGATCATCCCTCCGGCACGGACCGGGTGGCCGAGGTGGTGTCGCACGCGGAGTACGGCCGCTTCGACATCGTGCTCAACGTCCAGGGTGACGAGCCCTTCATCAGCGGCGCCGCGCTCGGGGGTGCGGTAGGCTGTGTGGCTCGCGGCACCTTCGAGCTCGGAACAGCCGCCGCGCACGCGCCACTCGCGGTGCTCGATACCCCGCACGTAGTCAAGGTGGTGTGTGCCGACGACGGCCGCGCGTTGTACTTTTCGAGAGCGGGAATTCCGGCGCTGCGTGACCCCCAGGATCGCTCTGTGCTGCAGGGCATTGTCCGCCAGCACATTGGCGTGTATGCGTATACGCCGCGAGCATTGCAGCAGTGGGTCGCGCTGCCGGAGCATCCCCTGGAGCGCATCGAGCGGCTCGAACAGCTGCGGCCGCTCGCGGCAGGAATGGCAATGGGCGTCGCGACGATAGACGAGGTACCACCGGGCGGCCTCGATACGGAAGATGATCTGACACGGGCGAACGAGAACTGGACTCACCTCAGCGCGGAAGTGAAATGACACCAACCACCAGTCCGACCCAGACGACCCCGAAGTACATCTTCGTGACCGGCGGGGTCGTGTCATCGCTCGGAAAAGGAATCGCGGCCGCGTCGCTCGGCAGGCTGCTCGTCGAGCGCGGGCTGCGCGTGACCATGCTCAAGTTCGATCCGTACATCAACGTCGATCCGGGCACGATGTCGCCGTTTCAGCACGGAGAGGTGTTCGTCACCGACGACGGCGCCGAAACCGATCTCGATCTCGGCCACTACGAGCGCTTCATCGACCGATCGCTGTCCCAGTCGAACAACATCACCACCGGTCGCATCTACCAGAACGTCATCACGAAAGAGCGGCGCGGCGAGTACCTCGGCTCGACGGTGCAGGTGATTCCGCACATCACGGACGAGATCAAGTCGTCGATGCGCCGCGTCGCGCCGGAGAACGACGTCGTGATCGTGGAGATCGGCGGCACCGTCGGCGACATCGAGTCTCTCCCGTTCCTCGAAGCGATTCGACAGTTTCGGCATGAGATCGGTCGCGAGAACGCCGTGTTCATCCATCTCACGCTCGTGCCGTACATCAGCGCGGCCGGCGAAGTGAAGACGAAGCCGACGCAGCACTCGGTGCGCGAGCTCATGGAGATCGGAATCCAGCCGGACATGCTCATCTGCCGCACGGAGCGTCCGCTGTCCGAGGATGTGAAGCGCAAGATCGCGCTCTTCTGCAACGTGGAGTTCGGCTCCGTCATCGAGAGCCGGGATGTGCCATCCATCTACGAGATTCCGCTGTCCTTCCACGAGCAGGGACTCGATGACCGCGTGGTCGAGCGCCTCGGGCTGACTGGAAGGAAGGCCGATCTGGCGCCGTGGCGCGAAATGGTCTCGCGCATCTACGCGCCGCACGGGCGTGTGCGGATCGCGGTGGTGGGCAAGTACACGGAGCTCGTGGACAGCTACAAGAGCGTGCAGGAGTCGCTCATCCATGGCGGCATCAGCAACGATACGGGAGTCGACATCACGTGGATCTCGAGCGACCTGTTCACGTCGCCCGAGCGCACTGCGCAGCTGCTCGAGGACATGGACGGGCTGCTGATCCCCGGCGGATTCGGCGTGCGCGGCATCGATGGCATGGTCGCGGCCGTGCGCTTCGCGCGCGAGAAGGGAATTCCATTCTTCGGAATCTGTCTCGGGATGCAGGTCGCCTCGATCGAGTTCGCGCGCAACAAATGCGGTCTCGAAGACAGTCATTCGAGCGAATTCTCGCCGGAGTGCGGCAATCCCGTCATCTCGCTCATGGAATCGCAGCAGCACGTGAC
>DASXQD010000110.1:0-4018 GCA_036493195.1 Gemmatimonadaceae bacterium
CGCGATCGGAATGGCGTTCGTGCGCACGCCCCGCCGGCCGTGCGCCACGGCGCTCGTGCGCACGAGCGATGCGCCGACGCGATGGAGATAGAGCGTGGAGAGGATGATCCAGAGCGAGATCGCCCGCATCCAGAACGGCAGCGCCGCCCCCCCGCGACGCAGCAGCACCACCCAGATGATGACGCTGAACAGCACGACGATCTGCGCCTGCGCCACCTTGTAGCGCACGAGCGCGGACCTCGACAGCGGAGCCGGAAAGAGGAGCTGCACCTCCGCCTCGGTGAAGGCGAGCGCCGGCCGGTCGCTGCCGAATACCCATCCGCTCGCCACGGTCACGAAGATGATCGCGGTGTAGATGACCTGACCGATCGTGCTCGACGTCGAGCCCGTGAGCGGGCTCGGCATCCGCGAGTTGAAGAGCAGCGTGCCGAAGTACAGCCCGCCTGCGAGCACCGCCAGCAGATAGCGTGGCCGCTTGAGGCGCGCGACCTGGCCGCGCATGCGATTGCGCGCGCTGTGCCAGAGGAGATAGCGAAGCGCGTCGTTCACGCGCCGCTCTGCGCGGTGTCCTGACGTTCTCCTTCGTCGATGAGTGCGAGAAAGACATCCTCGAGCGCGAGCCCAGCGAGATCGGGACGCTCGGCCACGATCTCCGCGAGCGTTCCGATCGCGATCACCCGTCCGCGCTGCATCACGAGCAAGCGCGTGCACAGCTCTTCGACGAGGTGCAGCAGATGAGAGCTCAGCACAACCGCGGCGCCAGCGCGTGCGCGCGCCGCAATGGTGGATTTCATGCGGCGCATGCCGGCGGGATCGAGCCCCGTGAGAGGCTCATCGAGCAGCAACGCGGACGGCGAGTGCAGAAGACCGCAGGCGATCGCGAGCTTCTGCCGCATGCCGCGGGAAAGCGCGGCGGGGAGCACGCCGCGCTTCTCGAGCAGCTCCATCTCCACGAGCAGCGGCTCGATCCGCGACGGCGCATCGGCCACACCGTACAGGCGCCCGATGAAACGGAGATGCTCCTCGACGGTGAGATGCTCGAACAGCTGCGGCTCGTCGGGAATGAAGGCGAGCAGCGCCTTTGCCTTCTGCGGCGTGGTCGCCATGTCGTTCCCGCCCACGCGCACGGAGCCGCTCGTGGGCACGATGATCCCGGCGATGCTGCGCAGCGTGGTCGTCTTCCCGGCGCCGTTCGGCCCGACGAGACCGAGCACTTCGCCGGGCGCGACGTGAAACGACATGCCCCGCACTGCCTGGAAGCCGCCGTAGGTTTTGGTGAGGCGCTCGACATCGATCATGCGGGCGACACGATGCGATCAGGCAAGGATCTCGTCATGTTGAAGGGCAGTGCACAGCGAAAGCCAATTCCTTTCCGGGCCGGAGAAAGATGACGCCTGCAACGCGTTCCGCTTGGTGGGGAGTGGTACTGCTGGCCGTGGCCATCGTGATCGGCGGATTGACCTTCACCTGGTTCCTCGGCTCGGTTCTCGTCCGCTCGCTGAGTGCGAAGGTATCGCCGTCGCCTGCTCCCGCTCAGGAATTGACGATCGTCACGGCCGACGGGCTCGCGCTCGAGGCAACGTACTGGCCCGGGAAGAGGAGCGACGCGCCCGGCGTGCTCCTCCTGCACGGAAACGGCGCGTCGCGGATGCAGACCGCGGAGAACGCAGCGTGGCTCGCGACACAGGGCTACGCAGCGCTCGCGATCGACTTCCGCGGAAACGGGGCGTCGCCGCCGTCGGCTCACAGCTTCGGCTGGATCGAGTCCCGTGATGCACATGCGGCATTCGCGTGGCTCCAGCGCGCACAACATGGTGCGCGCATCGGCGTGATCGGCATCTCCATGGGCGGCGCTGCCGCGCTTCTGGGGAGCGAGGGTCCGCTGCCCGCTGACGCACTCGTGCTGCAGGCCGTGTATTCGGACATTCGCCACACGATCCGAAATCGAATGGCGTCGATGATGACGCGAGCGCCGGCAACGTGCTTCGAGCCGCTCCTCAGCTATCAATCGCGGCTGCGATTCGGGGTGTGGCCATCGCAGCTCTCGCCGATCAACGCACTGTCGCGATATCTGGGTCCGGTGCTCGTTCTGGGTGGCGCCAGCGATCCTTTCACGCCTCCCGATGAAACTCGGCGCGTCTACGACGCGGTTCCGGGTGTGCGTGAGCTCTGGATCGTGCCGGGTCAGTCCCACGAGGGAATGTCCGACCTACGGTCGCCGGAATATCGGCAGCGGCTGCTCTCCTTTTTTCAGCGGACGATCGGCGCGCCCTGAAGGCCGTTGCAACGGCACATCGCCCTCCACCGTTGGTATAACTCCAGGACCCTGTCCGCTCACCTATCTTTCATTCATGCGACTTTCCGCTCTCCATTCGGTCCTTCCGGCCGCGCTGCTTTTCGCCGGTGTGACTGCCTTTGCGCCGCCCACGCCCGTGCTGGCGCGCAGCAAGACCGCGTTCCACGCGCATCTTGTGCGCGCCGAACCCGCCGTGAACGACACGATCGCGTCCACTCCCACGGCCGTGCGCCTCTGGTTCTCCGAACCGGTGGAGCTGGGAATGAGCCGGGTGAGGATCGTGCGCGTGGGCGGCGACACGTTGAAGACGAGCGGGCTCCGTCACGAGGGCTCGGCCGCAACGACGGCCGCAATCGACCTGTCCGCGCCACCCACCTCGCCGGGTACGTACGTGGTGACCTATCGCGTCGTCGCGCGCGACGGCCATCCGACGTCGGGCAGCTACACGTTCGTGTTGAAGGGCGCCGGAGCAGAGTAACTCGCCCTGCGCGAGCTATGTCACCGCGCGGTGACTACTCGGACTCCAGCAGCGCACGCACAATCGTCCCAACCGTCTTCTCGATTCGCCGCCACCCCTCCGGTGTGCTCGGCTCGAGCATCCGCGCGGTTTTGGTGGCCGAGCCGCTGGCGGCGCGCAAGGCGAACAGCGTGAGGGCGGCGCTCAGGAGCTCGAGGAGCGCCTCGAGATCGACGTAGGGCGGAATGCGATGATTCGCTCGCAGCGATGCAATGATCTCCGCATGACGCTCCGATCGCTGCGCCGCCGCCGCTCGGCCCAGCGCATTGCCACCCTCGAGCTCCGCCACCTCCGCCTGCAGCATCAATGCGCCGCCCGCGAAGGCGGCCCATTCCTCGAGCACCACCGACTGCATCAGCTCCGCAAGCGATGCGTCTCCATCCCGATCCGCACCTCCGCCATTGGAATCGACTTCCACCCGCGGCCAGAGCATGCGCTCCATCCCCAATGCGGCCAGCACGCCATCCAGGCCGCCGAAGTAGCGATAGATGAGCACCTTGTCGCAGCCCGCAGCCTGCGCCAACGCATTCACGCCCACCGCGTTGACGCCGTGCGCTGCGACCAGCTCCGCCGCGCTTCGGAGGATGGCAGCGCGGGTGGCGAATCTGTCTCGTGGCACCGTATCTCCATGGTCACCGACCAGTGACAACATACAGTCACTAGGTGGTGACTTGCAAGCGCGACTCGACTCCGGTCAACCATTGTCCCCGCGCACCCGCTATCCTCCTCGCGCAGGCACTGGCTCATCGCTTGCACATTTCCACCCGTGATGCCCGCTTTCCCAGGGGCGCGCTGGTTCATTATGATCTACCCCCCACAGCATTGCGCTGCGTGCCCGGTCGCACGCGCGCGGGCGTGGGATCCTCGCCACAATGAGTGCTCGATGCGTGCTGCACGTCGATCGACTTTCATGCTGTTCCTCTCCGCGCTCGCCTGCTCGGTCGCACTGTCGTGCGGGGGTGATTCGACGGGTCCCGGAGGCGGCAACGGTGTCACGATCACACCCGATCCCGACACTGTCGCACTGGGCTCGACCAGCACCCTCCACGCGACGGTAGATGGTGCGACGGGCAATCCCAGCATCTTCTGGAGCTCCGAGAACACGTCGATCGCGACGGTCTCGGGCACCGGTGTCGTCACTGGAGTGGCGCTCGGAAGTGCGCACGTCGCCGCGAGCTCGGGAGGCAAGTCCGGTATCGCCACCA
>DASXQD010000111.1:0-5872 GCA_036493195.1 Gemmatimonadaceae bacterium
AGGGAGAGAGACGAAGCAACAACTGCTGCTGGGAGTCGTCGAGCAGCCAGTAGAGATCCCAGTAGTTGCCGAGATAGGCGACGAGCGCGGTCGGCTCCGTTCGTGTCGCTACAGGAGCAACAACCGCGTGCGCCGCTGCGAGATCTCCCTTCGCCAGCTCGATCATCGCTCTCGTTTCCACGACGCCGAGATTGTCGGGAACCAGCGCCAATACGCGATCCGTCGCGGCGATCGCCTCCGGATAGCGCCGAAGACGCAACAGTGTGAATCCAAGCCGGCGTCCTGGTGCCACCGATCGCGGATCAAGAGTGACGGCCCGCCTGAGCGAGACCAGCGCGGAGTCCCACTGGCCGAGACTCTGCAGATTGATCGCTGCGGCATTGAGTAGATCGACGTCCGATGGGGACCGGCGCAATCCTTCCGCATACTCGCCGGCGGCACGCTTGAAATCGGACATCACCTCGCTGTAGTAGTCTCCGAGTGCGAGATGTCCATCGGAGCGCTCAGGGGAGAGTGCAAGCGCGCGCTCTGCCGCTCGCCGCGTGCGCTCTCCCATCTCCTGCGACGGCACGCCGTTCGTGTACATCAGCCCATACGTTCGTGCCAATCGAGACCACGCGAGCGCGAACTCTGGGTCGAGAGCGGTGGCCTGCTCGTACAATTCAGCGGCTTTGCGCAGAGTCGTCGGATCCAGCACCGACAGGTTTCCCGACATCGCATCGCCGCGGAGAAATGCGTCGTAGGCAGCCAGATTCGCGGTGGGCCGCTCCACGAGCCGGCGTTGAGCGCTGTCGCCCATTGCGACATTCAGGGCGCTGGCGACTCTGCTCGCGATGTCCGTCTGCACCTTGAACACGTCCGTCAGGTTTGCATCGAACGACTCCTGCCAGGCAGATGATGCATTCGCAGCCTTGATCAATTCCGGACTCACCTGCACCCGGCTCGTGCCGTCCGCCGACTTGGCCCACCGCACCTTTCCGATGAGCAAGTAGTCCACTCCGAGCTCGCGCGCGATCTGCTGTGGCGTCTTCGCGCTGTGCCGATATTCAGCCGAGCTGCTCGAGGCCGTGACCTGCAGTCCCGGCATCGATGTGAGCTTGCCCCGCACCGCGTCGGTGATGCCATCGGCGAAGTACGCATCTGCGGAATCGCCCATGTTCTGAAACGGCAGCACTGCCACGAGTCGCAGCCCGCTTGGCCGCTCGTTCGATCGGTAGCGGCTCCAACCGAACAGCAACCCCAGCCCGATCGCAACACCCAGCACGAGCGTGGCGAAGAGTGGGCGCCGGGTTCGGAACCGCGATGGGCTGCCATTCGTCGAAGCTGATGATGTCTGAGCTGCCGGCGGAACGGGCGTGGATACACTCGCGGTCGGAATGGCAGCATTCGTCGTTGCTCCCGACGCCGACGACGATGCGAGTGCGCGCGCGAAGTCCGCCGCACTTCCGAATCGATCCGCTGGAACGATCGCCAACGACTGAGCAACGGCGAGCGCGATCGGCTCGGGCACCGTCGGACGCGCCAGCCGCACATCAGGCGGCGTACTCGTAAAGCGCTTCGCGATCACCGCCTGCGCCGTCGGACCCGTGAACGGCGGCTCACCCGCGAGCATCTCGTAGAGCACGGTGCCGAGCGAATAGATATCGGAGAGCGCGCTGACACCGGATTCTCCCGAGGCTTGCTCGGGACTCATGTATGCCGGCGTGCCGAGTGTGAGTCCGGTTTCCGTGAGGCGCGAGCCACCGGGCGTGAGCGAGCGCGCGATGCCGAAATCCGCCACGAGGGTGCTGCCATCCTCGGTGAGAAGCAGATTCTCGGGTTTGATGTCGCGGTGAATGACGCCGTGTTGATGCGCGTACTGCAGCGCCTGCGCCGCCTGCGTCGCGATGCGCACAGCGTCCACTACGGGAAGCTGCCGCTCGCGCGTGAGCCGGTCGCGCAGCGATTCGCCCTCGACGAACGGCATGGTGAACCAGAGGCGGCCCGCGCTCTCCCCGGAGTCGAGGACGGTGAGGATGTGCGGATGCTGCAGCCGCGCCGCGAGCCGGATCTCGCGCTGAAAGCGCTCGGGGCCCAGGGCGCTGCCTAAATCGGGGTGCAGCACCTTGAGCGCGACCTCGCGGTCATGTCGCAGGTCACGCGCGAGATAGACGGTCGCCATCCCGCCCGCGCCGAGGGTGCGCACGAGCTCGTAGGTGCCCTTGAACGCCTGCTGCAGCTGCTCTGGAAACTCCACGGCACCATGGGGATGTGAGTCCCGGCGAATATGTGATGCCGCCCGCGCCGGAGCAAACACGCTCTACCCGGGATCGTGCGTTTCTGCTATCGTATCGCGCTGCGGCACCTTACTCATTGCTGGTGTGATCTGAGCGACTTACTGGAGCAGCTGAGCGTCGGTCTCAACAGTTACGCGATCGAGCGGGAGCTCGGGCGCGGCGGCATGGCCACGGTGTTTCTCGCCCAGGATCTTCGCCATGGGCGACCCGTTGCACTCAAGGTGCTGCATCCGGAGCTCGCCGCGAGCCTCGGGCCCGAGCGCTTCCAGCGCGAGATTCGCGTCGCCGCTCGCCTGCAGCATCCACACATCCTGACAGTGCACGACTCCGGCGTCGTCGAGCCGATTCCTGGAAGCGGGGGCACGCCCGCGTACTGGTTCACGATGCCGTACGTCGAGGGCGAGAGTCTGCGGAGCCGGCTCGATCGCGAGCGACAGCTCCCCATAGATCAGGCGCTTCAGATTGCGCGTGAAGCGGCGCGCGCACTCGACTATGCGCACCAGCACGGCGTGATCCATCGCGACATCAAACCCGAGAACATCCTTCTCACCGAGGATGGCTCGACCCTCGTGGCCGACTTCGGAATCGCGCGCGCGCTCGTCGGAGAGGAAGGTCTCACGCAAACGGGAATTGCGATCGGCACGCCGGCCTACATGAGCCCCGAGCAGGCGAGCGCAGACAAGAGCACCGATGCGCGCACGGACATCTACGCATTGGGCGCCGTGCTCTACGAGATGCTCGCCGGTGAGCAGCCGTACACCGGTGCGACCGCGCAGGCGGTGATCCTCAAGCGCTTCACGGAGCCGGTACCCAGCGTGCGCACGACGCGTCCGAACGTGCCGGAGGCCGTCGACGCTGCGATTCAGCGGGCTCTGGCTCCGGTGCCCGCGGACCGATTTCGCAGCGCGGGCGAATTTGCGCGGGCGATCGGATCCGCTGTGACATCGGCCGGCGCACCGGTGCACCCGATCGAGCACGCGGCTTCCGCGGCTCCCTCGGGTCCTTCCGCTCCCACACTGACGAACGCAGGAAGATCCGGCAAGCGTCCGCGAGTTCCCGTATTCGCGGCTGCGCTCATTGTCGGTTTTCTGCTTGGATTAGGCGTGCTGTTCGCCTGGCGTCAGTCACGAGTTTCAACTGCAGCCAACGGCGCGCGCGTCCTCGCAGTTCTCCCTTTCGAGAATCTCGGCGACTCTGCCAACGCCTATCTCGCCGACGGGATCACGAACGAATTGCGCGGCAAGCTGTCGGAGCTGAGCACGATTCAGGTGATCGCGCGCGGCAGCTCGGCCCAATACCGTCACACCACGAAGACGCCGCAGGAGATTGCGCGCGAGCTCGGTGCAGACTATCTGCTCACCGCCACCGTGCAATGGGAGAAGCGCCCCGACGGCACGAGCCGCGTGCGAGTGAGCCCCGAGCTGGTGGACGTTTCCGAAGGTCATGCGCCGCGCACCAAATGGCAGCAGCCCTTCGATGCTTCGATCACGGATGTCTTCCAGGTGCAGGCCGACATTGCGAATCAGGTCGCGAGCGCGCTCGATGTGGCGCTCGGGAGTGGACAGCGGCAGACACTCACCGAGAAACCGACAGCGAATCTCGCGGCGTACGATGCGTATCTGAAAGGCGAGGCGACGCAGGGCCTCATCATTGCCGACGCAAACTCGCTGAAGAGCGCGATCACGTATTACGAGCAGGCCGTCGCGCTCGACTCGACCTTCGCCAAAGCATGGACGCAGCTCTCGCGAGCGCATTCCTCGTACTACTTCAATGCGTCCCCGAATCCGGCATCGGCAGCCGCGGCGAAGTACGCGGTGGAACGCGCCCTGGCGTTGGCCCCCGGGAAGCCGGAAACGCAGCTCGCGAACGGCGAATATCAGGAGCTCGTCAACAAGGATTTGCCCGCGGCGCTCGCGTCCTACCAGACGGGACTTCGGACAGCGCCGGAGGATGCGGATCTGCTCACCTCTGCTGCACTGGCAGAGCAGAGCCTGGGGAAGTGGGATGATGCCGAGAAGAATCTCGAGAGGGGCCGGGCGATCGACCCGCGCTCTGCGCCTACTGCGCGCAGGCTCGCGCAAACGCTTCTTCGTCTCCATCGGTATCGCGAAGGGATGGCAGAGACGGACAGGGCGCTGAAGATCGCGCCCGCCAATCTCGATCTCATCGAAAACAAGGTGATGCTGTATCTCGCCCAGGGAGACGTCGAATCCGCGCGCGCCGTGATTCGATCCGTACCGGCCGCGGTCGAGCCCACCGGGCTGGTCGCATATCTCGGGAACTACTGGGATCTCGCCTGGGTTCTCGACGATTCACAACAGCAGTTGCTGCTCCGCCTCACGCCGAGCGCGTTCGATGGAGATCGGGGGACTTGGGGGATCGTCCTCGCCCAGACGTACTACTTTCGAGGCGACCGTGCGCGCGCGCGACTCTACGCCGACTCAGCGCGGATTGGCTTCGAGCAGGTTCTCGCAACGGTTCCGAACGATGCTCAGCGACGTGCGTTCCACGCACTCGCGCTCGCGTTTACGGGGCGCAAGGCCGAAGCGGAAGCGGAGGGTGAACGGGCGACGGCGCTTTTGCCGGCTTCGCAAGACAATTACGTCGGCTCATACATCCAGCATCAGCTCGCGCGCATCTACATCCTCACGGGAAACCAGAACAAGGCGATGGATCAGCTGGAGTCGCTGCTGAAAATGAACTACTATCTCTCGCCCGCCTGGCTCCGCATCGATCCGAACTTCGCGCCGCTCAAAGGCAATCCGAGATTCGAACGGCTGATCGCGACGAAATAGGGAGGCGCTACTCCCCTCGCGCCCTCCGATCCGCCTCTTCCACTCGCTGCGCCGCCACACGCCAGTCCACGATCGGCGCGACCTCCTCGTCGCTCATGGTGAGCAGCGCGCTCGCGCGCTCGATCACCTTTTCACCGTTCGGCACCGTCTGTCCCCACCAGAGCTCCGTCGCCCGACACAGCCGCTCCTCCTTCGCGAGCGACGCCGGCGTGCGAAACACGCCCGCCGCGTGCACGCGGGCATGCACACCCTCGTGCAGCATCGATGACGCGATCTCCGCGAGCGAGAAATCGCGGTTGACGACGAACGTCAGCTCGCAAAGTATCCGCCGAGTGTCGGAGAAGAACGCACCGCGGCACGCGAACCGCTTCACCTCGATGCCGGCGATGTCCCGTCTCATCCGACGCAGCTTCGAAGGCGCATAGCGCTCGATGAGCGCGAGCACGGCATCCAGCCGCGCGAAGACATCGTCGTCCGAGATGTCAGGGCGCGTATTCTCGAGCAGCACATCGATGCCGCGGACAGTGCGCCGCACGCGCCGTGGCTCCTCGGGTATACCCAACGCCGATCGAAGGCGCTCGCCGAATCCTGGTGACATGTACGTAACATCGGGTGCGCGTGAATTGCCGGCAACAGCCCACGGGAGTAACGCGCGAGCTCAGCTGCGCCAGCAGCGTCGCACGATCCGCTAACTGCCCAGCGTCACCCGATATTCCTGCAGCTCGTGCCCGGTCATTCCGGCGATGAAGCCGGCTCCCGTCGCCACGAACTGTCCCGAGCGCACGAGCATGTGACGACCCG
>DASXQD010000112.1:0-19160 GCA_036493195.1 Gemmatimonadaceae bacterium
TGCGCTAACGCAAGACCCTAACCGGTTACGATCGCGCTCATTCCGCTGTGCTCCCTCTCAAACACAAACGCCCCATGCACTTCCGAGGTAACATTCATTTTGCACCCAGAGTCTCGCGCTTTCGCTCCGTTTGAAAGCGTACTGAGCCCGTGCAACGCTCCTTGCCTGCTTTCACGTAGTTCGCACCCATGGATACTTCCCCGCCCGATACTCCTCCTGCAGCATCAGATAGCTCACCATCGTTTGCTGAATCCGCGCCGTGATCTCCGAGGTCGCCTCACGCGCGACCCGGCCCGGCACCCCCAGTACCACCGAGCGCGGCGGAATGCGCATCCCTTCCCTGCACACCGCGCCCGCACCCACCAGCGAGCCCGCACCCACTACCACGCCGTTCAACAGAATCGCGCCCATGGCTATCAGGCAGTCGCTCTCCACCGTCGCCCCATGCAGCACAGCGCGATGGCCGATCGACACGCGCTCGCCGATCACGAGCGGAAAGCCGAGATCGACGTGGAGCACCGCGCCATCCTGCACGTTCGTGTCGGCTCCAATGCTGATGCGATCGGTGTCGCCACGGATGACCGCTGTCGGCCACACGGATACGCGCGGGCCGATGGTGACATCGCCAATGATCGCGGCGAGCGGATGGATGAAGGCGCTGGAATCGATGCTCAAGACAAGCTCACCAAAATGAAAGGAAGGCTCAGAAGGAAAATCCGAGCCGCACGTACACACTCGGCGAGCTGACACCGAGTCCGGAGTGATTCACGACTGGTGCCGCCACGCCGATCCGCAAAAGGTACGGCACGTCGTATGGCACCGCGAGATTGATTCCGAGCTCCGCTCCAGCAGACGCGATCCAGTTGTTCGCAATCGATCCCGACCTCCCGAATCCGCCGCTCGCGCTGCCCGCGTCGCCGAACACCGAGAGCGACGTGCGATCGAGAAACACGGGCCACAATCCGAATCCATGCTGATCGCGCGTGAACGGTACGCGGTACTCGGCCGATCCCGCCACGATGTGCGTGCCGCTCTCGATGCCCACCGGAAATCCTCGTACCGCGAACGTGCGACGCACCCCGAGCGAGAGCCCGGGGAGCGCGGCGATGTTCGCGCCGCTCGCGCCGCCGAGATCGAACTCGTTCTGCTCGGTGCCACCCGCCACACCTGCGGCGGCGCGCGCCGCGATCACGTGCCGCGCGAATCCGCCCGCATCAATCGACTTGTACGCCGTGAACGACGCGGAGACGTTCTTCGATGCGATCGGGCCGCCGTCGTCGAGCCACTTGAGGCGGCCACTCACGCCGAACGACACGCCATCCTCCGGCGAGATCGACAGCGCGGACGCCTGCGCGTTCGACCATCCGGCAGACGACGAGAGAATCCAGTATCGGCGCGATGGGTCTTCCAGACCGGCGATCTGCGAGATCAGCGGCGCGGGATCGGTCGTGTAATCGCGCGCCTCGTACGTGCCGAACACGCTCAGGAACGCGTTCGTACGCACGCGCGGCCGGCTGAACGTGGCGCCGACGTCGAAGTCGCGCGTGCGGCGAAAGAGATCGCCCACGAAGGTGCCGGCGCTGTCGAGTGCACTGTACGCATCCCAGTACTGATTCACATCGGCCTGAAGCACCGGCTGCCCCAGTCCCGCGTAGCTGTAGCTCACTTCGGCCGAGTGTTGCGCGCGCGCGAAGTCGAACAACAGCTGCGCCCCGTAGGCGTGCCGGTTCACGACATCGCTGCCACTCGTGTACGCACCCACGGTGTAACCGCCGAAATTGTTCTGGCCGACCAGTGGCAGCCAGTAGCGCGGGAGCAGCGAGCGCCACGGAGAGTAGCCGTGCGACGGTGCCGTGCTCGCGAGCGGTGGCGGCTCGACCGTATCCCCCGCGGCGTCCGCCTTTGCGACCCGAGCCGTGCCGCCCGTTGTGCCCTGCAGCGCGCGGCCGAGCGGAGCGACGCCCACGTGATAGCCATCGCTCTCCCAGCGCACGGCGGCGATCGAGTGGCCGTCGGGGGAGATCGCCGGCCAGAAGATGCCCGTCGTGACATCCGTGAGGCGAATGCTCGGCACTCGCGTGTCGCCCGTCGCGGGCTCGGCGTAGAGCTGCGACACGCCCGTGCGGTCGGACGCGTACACGATCGCTGCGTCGTCGAGCGCCCACTCCGCATGCGAATTCGATGCGCGGTCGCGCGTGAGCTCGCGCAGGACGTGCCCGAGCGTGTCGAGTACCACGATCTGCGTGTAGCCGCCGCGCGTCCAACGCGTGGCCGCAATGCGGTCGCCCTGACGCGACCACTTGGGCTCCGCCCATTCCGTGTCGGCCGATACGCTCGTGAGCGAACGGATCGATGAGCCGTCGGGGCGCACGCGAACGAGCGATGTCGTTCCCGGATCGAAGCGCACGGCGACGATCTCGCCATCGGCCCGTGCATCGACGGAGGTGAGCCGCGCACCGTGCGTGAGGCGCGAGACGTGTCCATCCTTCTCGCGATAGAGATCGTACCGGTCCTCGTACGGATTCACGAGATCGAGCTGCGAGTACACCACCGAGCCGTCCGGGAGCGGCGCATTCATCGACTCCCCGTTGCGCCGCGAGAGTCGCTCGATCGATCCGTCCGCGCGCACGCGCTGAAGCGCGGGTGTCTGATGGCCATTCGAGGATACGTAGAGGAGCGATCCGTCTTTTTCCCATCGCGGGAAGCCCACGAAATAGCCGCCGGCGGTCACATCGTGCCAATCCGCCATGGGCGCGCGCTCGGGCGGCGTGCTCGCCTCCACGCTGTCCGTCCAGCGGCGCCGCGCGTCACTGAAGGAGATGCCGAATCCCTGCCTCGCCATGTGATTCAGGCGAAACGGGATCGTGGTGCCGCTCGCTCGCTCGATGAACTTCGGGATCGACGGCGCGCCGCGGGCGCGCGCGAGGTAGTCCATGAACAGCGCACCGTCGCCGTACGCGATATCGCCGTACGGATAGCGCGTGGTCGACAGGCTCCACCGGTCGATGCCTGGCATGCCGTGCGTGTGCGCGGTGGACGTGATGATCATCTGCTCGTAGGTCCCTTCCACGCGTCCGAAGCCCGTGAAATCGCTCTCGTAGTAGACGGCGAGTCCTTCGGTCACCCATCCGGGCAGATAGAGATTCGGAAAGAGCGCGGGCGAGCGGCCGAAGATGTGCTGCGCCACGCGCCACCATCCGCGCGTGCGATCGAGATGGAAGACATGCGTGAGCTCGTGCGTGATCACGAGCGCGAGCCAGTCATCGTAGAAGCGGAGCGACAGGTCATCGAGCGGCGGATGCGCGTACACGATCACGCGATTCGTGGGAAAGGGCGTGGTCGAGCCGTTCGCGAAATCGACATTGTCCGCAACCACGAGATCGATCGGCCCGCGGGGCTCGACGAGCTGCGTGGCGAGCCGCGCGTAGGCGCGTTCCGCGCTCACCGCCGCGTGACGCGCCGCCGGCTCGAGCTCCGGCGTGAAGTGGACGTGAAAGTGCTTCGTGTCGATCGTGCGCCAGTGCGCGTTCGGCTTCACCTGCGCGTGCGCCCCACCGGCCGCACCGAGCGCCAGTGCGAGCGCCGCGAGCGCGCGCGCGGGCGTCATCGCGCGGACGTCATTGCGTGGGCAACGACCGGAAGTAGCTCTCGAGCCCGTCCACGATCGCCGTCGCATACGCGCGCTGAAACTCCGGCGTGCGGAGCGCGTTCTCCTGTTCCGGGATCATGAGGAAGGCGCCCTCGCAGAGCACGGCCGGCATCCACGTGGGCCGCGCGAGGCGCAGATTGTCGTAGTTGATGCCGAGGTTGCGGAGCCCCATGCGCGCGACCATCGCACGCTCGAGCTCGCGCGCGAGCGCGATCGAGTGCGATCGAAAATAGTACGCGCCGGTGCCGTTCGACGTGAAGGGGTTGATCCCGTCGGGCAGCGCATTCAGATGGATCGACACGAGCGCGTTCGCATCCGACTTGCGCGCGATGATGGGACGATCGCCGAGTGCGACGGGATCGGGCGTCGTGCGCGTCATCACGACCTTCGCGCCGCGCTGCTCGAGCATCTGCTGCACCACGAGCCCCACCGCGAGCGTCGGCACCGGCTCGTACAACCCCGTGGGGCCGGTGGCGCCAATTGGGGGATGTCCCGGATCGATCGCGATCGTGAGCCCCTTGAGCGGCGATCCCGCATCGATGGGCGGCGGCCGTCGCACGCGCAACACGAATGCGCCGTTCTGCCAGAACGCGATATAGCCGTACTCCGGTCCCGACAGGCGAAGCGTGAAGTGGCCGCGCTCGTTCGTCTCCTGCGTCCACTTCACATCGCTCACGAGCGAGTCGTTCTCGCCGTAATTGATGATGTCCGTGTCGATCGACGTGCCGTACAGCGTGACCGTGAGCTCGTGCGGCGCTTCCTCCACGTAGTACGGCGGCCGCCCGGGCATCGGCACCATGAGATCCACCCACTCCGGGTGCGACTCGATGCGCGCGTTTCCTGCGACGCGGCGAATCGGCAGCCACGCCGCGGGTAGCGCGTGCAGGTCGGCGGTGGACACCCAGATCTCGAGCTGTGAGTCGAGCCGCACGCGCGAGAAGTCGCCGTTCCTGCCGGTGACCTCGAGCGCAGTGCCCGGCAGCAGAAACCACTTGTACGTGCCGCCGGGAACCGGTCGGCCGATCAGCTCCTGATCCGTGGCGTCGACGCCCGTGCTGTCGGCACCGAGCATCGCCCACTGATTCGCCAGCGCGACGCCGATCGGCGGTACCGCGACATGAATCGTGTCGAGACCGCGCGTGAGCAGCAGCTCGGTGCGCGAGCGCAGCATCCGCGCGGGCATGTCCGCGGCGAACGAGGTGCCCGCGGGCGTGAGCGCGATCGCTGCGCCCGCGTCGCCGCGCCATACCACGGATGCATTCGGCGCGCTGCGCACACTCACGCGAACCGTGTCATCATCGCGAAGCGCCAGGCGGCTGCCCGGCGTGACGGAGGCCGTGTCGTACGCGAGCGGTCCGTCCGTGGCCAGGCGAAGCGGCGGTGGCTTGAGCCGCACGGGATGATCGACGCGCACGGTGTCCGCGCCGTTCACTGCCAGCAGCTCGTAGCGCGGAGTCTCCGCTGGCGGCACGGGAAGCCACGCGAGGAAGGCGCCGTTGGGCGCCACGGGTACCGGCACACCGTTGATCCAGAGCCTGGCCCGACCGTTGCCTGTCGATCCGAAGATGAAGTTCGAGTCCCTCGCCTCGACCAGCGAGTTCGCGACGGGATAGACGACGGTTGGCTTGAGCGCGCCCGTGACGAGAGGGATCGGTGGCAGCGGCACCGCGCCGCTGGCGCGCGGCGAGGAGGCGGGTGGAACGGTGGTCGACGTGCGGGGGGAGGCGGTCGCGCAGGCAGCGAGCAACACCGACGCGCCAACGAGGGATAAACGCATTGAGTCCAACCTAATTGCGCTCCCCGTCATGAGGGAGGCCGACGAACTCGGTAAGTCGTTCTCAGCGTGTGATTTCATTGCTCTTCGCATTGACCTCGCCGTATATTCACGCGTCTTACCGGGGTAATCCCTGGAGGCTCAAGCTTGACTGTCTGCGCGTTTTGTGGCCGTTCCAACACACCCGAGTCTCTGTACTGCATCGACTGCGGCAAGTCCGTCGGCGCCGCCGCATCTGGCGCGGTCTCGACGCCGTCCGGGCCGCCAGTTGGTGCGCGGCCCCCGCACATGCACCGTCCCTCGCCGAGCATTGGTCGACGCGCGTCGAACGCCGCGCGGGCGCTCGAATTTCCCCCCACGCATCACGCGCCCATGCCCGGAGGAGAGACAGTGAGCTGCGGATGGTGTGGCAGCATCATCGACGCGGGACTTCCGTTCTGCGCGCACTGCGGCAGGCGCACCGACGCCCAGCTCGCCACCGCGCAGTCGTGCGTCACGTGTGGCTCGGCCATCCGACCCGAGCTCGACACCTTTTGCGCCACGTGCGGTAGCTCACTCGAGATGGAGGCTCTGCCCGCGACCAAGCACGTCGCCAAGACGCTCCCCTTCACCGCCACGCGCGCCGAATCGACCACGCGCATCTCGGTGCTCGATGAGCAGGGCGAGGTGAAGCGCACCATCGCCATGGATCAGGCCGAGATCACCGTTGGACGTGGCGCCTGCGATCTCGCGTTCGAGGACGATCAATATCTCTCGCCCATTCACGCGCGCTTCGTCGTTCGCGAGGGCACGTTGTTCGTTCGCGATCTGGGTTCGTCCAATCGCACCTGGGTGTTCATCGACGGACCGTACTCGCTCGCCGACACGGATGTGCTGCTCATCGGCTCGCAGATTCTCGAGTTCCAGCGGCTGGGCACCCCCGCGGCGCCGCGCGCGGATGCGGATGGCACGCGCCGCGTCGGATCCCTCACGCCGACGCCCGACATCGCGCGGCTCTCGCAGCTCAGGGCCGATGGCAGCGCGCGGGACAGCCAGTACCTCGCGCAGGGACGCACGATCACAATCGGGCGCGATGCGGGCGACTGGACCTTTCCCTACGATCAGACGATGAGCGGCCGGCACGCCGATCTTCGGGAAGTGGATGGCGCGTTCATCATCCACGACCTCGGCAGCCGCAACGGGGTGGGCGTCGCGGTGCGCGGCGAGCGCGCGCTCAAGGTCGGACAGCGCGTGCTCCTTGGCGATCAGGTGCTCCGCGTGGAGAGTGTGTGAAAAGCTGTCCGCAGTGCGGAACGGAGTACGATGCCCAAACGAAGTTCTGCCCCACGGATGGCTCGACGCTCCGCTCCGCTTCGGGATCCGACGACGACATCATTGGCTCGGTGATCGCTGATCGCTATCACGTGATTCGCAAGCTCGGCGAGGGCGGGATGGGCCAGGTGTATCTGGCCGAGCACGTGAAGATGGGACGCATGAGCGCGATCAAGGTGATGAACGCGTCACTCGTGCAGGATGCGGACGCGGTGAGCCGCTTCAATCGCGAGGCGGCGAACGCCAGCAAGATCAACCACCCGAACATCGCTGCGATTTACGACTTCGGCGAGACGCCGGATGGTTTGATCTATCTCGCGATGGAATTCGTCGAGGGGGAGTCGCTCACGAGGTTGTGCGCGGCGCTGGGTGCGCTGCCGGCGCCCCGGGCGGCGGAAATTGCGCGACAGGTGGCGAGTGCACTCGAGGCGGCGCATGAGCGCGGGATCGTGCATCGCGATCTCAAGCCCGACAACATCATGATCTCGCGCGGACGCGATGGCGCGGATCTCGTGAAGGTCGTCGACTTCGGCATCGCCAAGGCGGCGGAGGGTGCGGGGCAGAAGGTGACTCGCACGGGGCTCGTGGTCGGCACGCCGGAGTACATGTCGCCGGAGCAGCTCACGGGCGACACGCTCGACGGACGCAGCGATCTGTACGCGCTCGCGCTCGTGACGTTCAACATGCTCACGGGCACGCTGCCGTTCACCGGTCAGACGACGCAGGAGGCGCTGCTCAAGCGACTCACGGATCGTCCCCTCTCACTCGCGGAGGCGCGCCCGGATCTGTCCTGGCCGCCGGCGCTGCAGGGGGCGCTCGATCGCGCACTCACGAGGCTTGCCTCGGATCGCTATCAGCACGCGAGTGAGTTCGGCTCGGCCCTGGTGGCGGCGGTCGCCGGGATGAGCGCGGACGCGGTGCAGAGCGCGCCGACGCAGGCGATGGGGGCGCAACCCGCTGCCGCGCCCGCGCGCACGGCCCGCGAGAAGTATTTCATTCCCGCGATACTTGCGGCGTGGCTGATCGTGATCGTCGGCGGCGCGATGCTCATGCGCATGCGTCGCGCGCCCGCGCACGGCGAGATGACTGTCGCGAGCAGCCAGACCGTCGACTCGGCCTCGTCGAGACTCGGCACGCCCGTGGTGCCGGCAACGGCGCCCGCGCCGCCCCCGTCAGCGCCAGCTCCGGCGTCCGTGTCCGACTCCGCACCCGCATCCGCGCCTGCATCCTCGTCCGAGCTCGCGCCCACACCGGCGCCTGCGCCACCGCCACCGCCGCCGCCAACCTCGACTCCGCACGTGCCGGCGCCCGGTGTCGGAGCGGGGGCATCGCATACTCCGGCACAACACACCGCCACGACGGCAGCGCACGCGAGCACCAAGCCGCCTGTCGTGGCGATCTCTCCGCCGCACACGCAACCGACGCTGCCGGTCACGCCGGCGGTACCATCCACGCAGCCGTCCGCGCCCCCACCGGCACCCGCACCCGTTCCTGCACCCGCGAGCACGGTGCCGACCAACGTCGATCAGGCGCGCGCAGCGGTGGATGCTGCGGGCCACATGGTCGATGCGAAGAAGCCGGGGGACGCGATGTCGGCCATTCGCGGCGCGATGCCGCTCCTTCCGACACGCGATGACAGTGTGACGGCGCTTTTCTATCTCGCACGTGCTATGATCCAGCGTGCGGGCGCCACGAACGATGCTGCAGGACACCAGCGTGGCTGCGCCGTTTTGACCCTGATCGCGAAGGCGACATCCCATCCGAAGGCCGGAGAGATCCGGTCCTTCGCATCGCAAGAGTGCAAGTGAGCGCCATTTCGCATACCTTGTATCCGTGACCAGCGCCAACCCGCAACCCGACGCCGTACCAGGTGAAGTGATCGTGAACGTGTTCGGCCGAACCGACGTCGGCCGTGTACGCGATCACAACGAGGACGCGTTCCTCGTTGCAGATCTCACCGCGGACAACGCATCGCTGCAGCCCGAGGTGCGCACGCATCTCGTGGGCAGCCACGGCTCGCTGTTCATGGTCGCGGACGGACTGGGCGGCGCCGCGGCCGGCGAGGTGGCCAGCGAGCTCGCGATCCTCACCGTCCAGTCCGAGCTGCGCGCGCAGTGGCGTTCCGCTCCGGAGCGCAACGCAGAGGTGTTCGCGCGGGCGATCAAGTCCGCGGCGGAAGCGGCGAACGCGAAGATCTTTGCCTACGCGGTCGAGCATCCGGAATCGCGCGGCCTCGGCACCACCGCCACAATCGCGGGGCTGCTCGGGGACACGTTGTACATCGCGCAGGTAGGCGACAGTCGCGCGTACCTCGTGCGCAACGGTGTGGCGCTTCAGATCACGAAGGATCAGTCGCTGATGCAGCGGTTGATCGAGGCAGGCGAGCTGACGCCGGAGGAGGCGGAGCGCAGCGAGCGGCGCAACATCATCCTCCAGGCTCTGGGTCCCGAGCCGACGGTCAAGATCGATCTCACGTATCAGAAGGTGCGGCGGGGCGACACGCTCGTGCTCTGCACCGACGGCCTGTCGGGACTCGTGCGCAAGGACGAGATCGCGGAAATCCTTCAGGAGAGCAACGGCGATCTGCTCACGGCCTGCCGCGAGCTCATCGATCGCGCGAACGAGAATGGCGGACCCGACAACATCACGGTGATCGTCGCGCGCTTCGAGGGCGACGGGCTGCTCGCAGCTGAAGACGAGGAGAGCGTGGGCCACGCGGTATTTCCACTTCCCGGCTCTGCAACGTCGTCATCAGGACGCGAACGGACCTCCGATGGGCCCACGAAGCCGTTCCGTCGCCGAAACACCGAGGCGTTGGCCGCGTCGGAGTCCGAGCCTGAGCCCGTCGAGTCTGCGCCATCGCTCGCCACGCCGCGGCCGATGAGCAGGCGCGGACGCTCGATTCTCTTCCTCGTGGCGGGAATTCTGCTCGCCATCACGGTGCTGCTCGCGCTTCGGATCTACAAGACGACCGTGATCCATCGGACGCACCCCGAGCCGGTGCATACGACGCCGGGCGACAGCGGCATCCGCGCGTAGCCTCGGCGGTAGCCGTTCTCTCGATCTACTCCCCCACGAGCGCCCGCGCGCGGCGCAAATACAGAATCCCGCCGCACGCGGCCACGAGTGCCACGAGCGCCACGATCCACTGCTGGAGCAGTCCGGCGCCGATCGTGATGTTGACGCCGAGCAGCGTGGCCACGCCGGCGAACACTCGACGCACGTCGCTCGCGAGATGCTGGCGCGGCGCGATTCCCGTGCGCGCGCGCACGGGCCCCCATGCGCCGCCCGGGCGCGCCCGGGTGTAGAACGCATCGAGCGTCTCGGCGCTCTCGGGCGGCGTCAGCCACATCACCGTGAGCCAGAGCGCGGTGACGACGATCGCCATTCCCGTCTCGCGAATGCCAAACTCCAACGCGCGAAGTGAGGGCACGGAATAGATCAGCGCGGCCACCAGCACGCTCCCGACGAGCGCCGCGATCTCGGCCCACACGTTGATGCGCCACCAGAACCAGCGGAGGATGAGCACCGCGCCCGTGCCGGTGCCGAGCGCTATGAGAAGACGGAAAGTCTCACCGATACTGTGCAGGTTGAAGGCGACGAACGACGCCACCGCCGTAATGACGAGCGAGGCGAGTCGGCCCGCCCACACGAGCGAGCGCTCGGACGCGTGCGGCGCGAGGAAGCGCCGGTATACATCGTTCACGAGATAGCTCGCACCCCAGTTCACCTGCGCGCTCACCGACGACATGAACGCCGCCACGAGCGACGCGAAGACCAGGCCGAGCATCCCGGCGGGGAGGTAACGCTTCATGAGCAGCGGGTACGCCATCTCGCGATCCGCGAGCCCGGGCAGCACGAGCATCGCTATCAGCGCGGCCATGATCCACGGCCAGCAGCGCACCACGTAATTGATGATGTTGAAGAGCCAGGCGGCCTTCTCCGCATCCTTCTCCGACGGAACGGAGACGAGCCGCTGCACGAACTGTCCGCCGCCATCGGCACCCTTGTATGCCCACCACTGGATCGAGATGTAGGCGAGAAAGGTGGGCAGCGGCAGAAGCGCGCTGCCGACGGATGGAAAGAACGCGAGATGATCTCCCTTCCCCGCAGCTGCGAGCTTCGCGGGGAGCACCGTTATTCCGCCGATCTCGTGCAAGGCGTACTTCGCGACGACCACCGCCCCGATCAGCGCCAGCGCGAGCTGGAAGAAATCCGTGGTGACGACGCCCCACAATCCGCTGAAGGCCGCGTACAGCAGCACGATCGCGGCGATCAGCACGACCGCCTGTACCTTCTGCGCGTCGCCCGCGAGGCCGAGCTGCGTCCAGATGCCGAGCGCGTCGGCCACCTTTCGCATCGCGAGCATCCCGTACGCGATGCTGATCGCGTTGATGGGGAGCGCGAACAGGAACGCGCCGGTGCCGCGGAGCACCGCCGCCGCCTTGCGTCCGTAGCGCAGCTCCGTGAGTTCGTAGTCGGTGAGTATCCCTGCGCGTCGCCAGAGGCGCGCGAACAGATAGATCATCGACACGTGCGCGACGACGAACGACCACCATTCCCAATTGCCCGCGATGCCGCGTCCGATCACGAGTCCGCTCACGTAGAGCGGCGTGTCGACGCTGAAGGTGATCGCGGCCATCGAGGCGCCCGCGAGCCACCAGGGAATGGTGCGTCCCCCGACGAAAAAATCCTCGAGCGAGCGCGAGGCGCGGCGCGCGAGCCAGAGCCCGATCGCGAGGGTCGCGGTCATGTAGACCGCAACGACCGTCCAGTCTATCGGGCGCACGCTATCGCGCGCGCATGATCCAGCGCGCCGCGGCGCCCTGCATCGCGGCTTCACCACCCCACGCGCTCACGACGCACCGGGCGAATCTGAGTTGTGTCGCGAGCCGCGGGTGAGCGAACTGAATCACCGTGGCATTCGGCCGCGCTTCGCAGGCCTCGCGCACCGCCGCCAGCGCCGCATCGCTGTAGCCCACACGTCCCTTCCATGCGCGCGTCTCGCCGAAGAGCGCGACCACGGAATCATTTCGCGACGCGGGATCGAATCGCTCGAGCCGCCGCGCCTTCCAGCCGGCATCGTACAGCGAATCGAGCAATGACTCGCGGGATGGCGGCGGGTACGGACCTCCGAGATCGTCGTCCACGATCACGATATCGAGCGGGGCTCTCATCACGGGCGGCGCACCGTGCACCACCTGTATCACGCGGTCCGCGAGCTGCGCGCCCCAGAGCACGTCCGTGCCCGAAGGACGCCGGTACTCGTTCGGCGGCGACGACCACTGCGCCCACTTGAGCCGCCTCCGCAACGAGGCGTGGATGCGTCCGGGGTCCAAACGGTGCGTCGCGACCGCGCGATCGATTGCGCTCGACACCGCCTCCAGATCGCCGGGATAGAGCAGCAGGTCGCATCCGGCGTCGAGCGCGAGAATCGCGGCTTCGGCTTCGCCGTGCTCCGCGATCGCGCCCTGCATGATCATCGCGTCCGTCACGATCAGCCCATCGAAGCGCATCTGCTGCCGCAGCAGCCATTGCAGCATCTCGCGCGACATCGTCGCGGGCGCGCCGCTCGCGTCGAGCGCAGGATACGATACGTGTGCCGTCATCACTCCGGCGACACCGACCTCGATCGCCGCCCGGAATGGAGCGAGGTCGTGCTCCATCAATTCGGCCCGCGACGCGTTCACGACCGGCATCCCGGCATGCGAATCCGTCAGCGTGCGCCCGTGCCCAGGAAAGTGCTTCGCGCACGCGAGCACGCCTTCCGCCTGGCACGCCTGCACCCACGCCTGTGCGAGCATCGCGACCTTCCGCGAATCGCTTCCGAGCGAGCGCGTGCCCACGATCGGATTCTCTGCCACTACATCCAGGTCGCACACGGGCGCGAGATCCCAATTCAGTCCGAGCGTGCGTGCCTCGCGCGCGGTGAGTCGCGCCGCACGCCGCACTGCGTCGGCGTCGTCGAGCGATGCGATGGCCGCGAGCGGCGGGAGCCCGGTCGCGCCGGAGAACTGCTGTCCCGCACCGCGCTCGAGGTCAGCAGCGATGAGCAGCGGCACGCGCGACTTCTGGCGCAGCTCCTTCGTGAGCGCGCGCACGCGCTCCTGGTCGCCGCCGAACAGAATGAACCCGCCCACGCCGAGCGCGAGCGCCTTGTCGATGGATGCCTGCTCGACACCGAAGCCATGGTTCACATCCCAGCGAATCGCGGGAAGCAGCAGCGCGGCCGCGGCGCTCACGACGCAGTGCTCATGCGGGCGTCAGCTTGCCGAGCACGCGAGAGCCGCGCGCACCCGTGGCCGCCGCGACATTCCCGGCGCGGCGCTCGAGAAAGAGCCGGCCGAGGAAGGCGAAGGCGACCGCCTCCTTCGCGTCCCCGTCGAAAAAGACGTCATCGAACATTTTGACCGGAAGCGGCGCGAGTGCGGCGGTGATCGCATCCACGAGCGCAGGATTTCGCGCGCCGCCACCCGAGATCACGGCGTCCGCAATCGGCGCGGTAACGAAGCGGCGGTACGCGTCCGCGATCGATCGTGCGGTGAAGGCGACCGCCGTAGCGACGACGTCCTCCGTGGTCGAGCGCGGGCTCGCCTCACGGCAGCGCGCGACGAAGCGCGCGATGTACGCGCGGTTGAAGAGCTCACGACCCGTGGACTTGGGCGGCGCAAACTCGAAGTAGGGCTCACCGAGCGAGTCCGTCACGACGCTCTCGATCGCCGTGCCACGTCTCGCGAGCGCGCCGTCCACATCGTAGTCGAGACCGGGCGAGAGCGAGCGCACGACGCCATCGATGACCGCGACGCCAGGACCGGTGTCGAACGCGACCACCGGCGCATCCACTCCGCGCGGAGGTACGACGCTCATATTCCCGATACCGCCGATGTTCTGAAGCGCGCGCCACGAGCGGTCGGCGCCAAAGAGCAGCTGGTCCGCGACCGCGACGAGCGGCGCGCCCTGTCCGCCCGCCGCCACGTCGCGGACACGAAAATCGGAAATGACGTCGACGCCCGTGCGCTCGGCGATCACCGCGCTCTGCCCGATCTGCCAGGTCGCGAGCGGCGCCTCATGCCAGATTGTGTGCCCGTGTGATGCGATCGCGCGTACGTCATGAGGCGCGAGGCCGGCCGCACCGATCACCGCGAGCGCGGCATCCGCGAGCCATGCGCCGAGCTCGAAATCGAGCCGCGCGAGATCCGCGAGCGATGCACCATCGACGGCGCGCAGGAGACGGTCGCGCTGCGCGCCGGCGTACGGCTGCTCGTGATACGCGAGAAGCGTCGTTGTTGGCAACGCCGCACTGGCATTCTCGAAGCGCACCGCAGCGGCGGAAATACCGTCGGCGGAGGTGCCGGACATCAAGCCCACCAGTACATCTCCCCGAGTACTGCCGCCCGCGCGAACATCGCTCACTCGACCGGCGGAGGCGCGTGTGGAAGAACCCGCCGCACGACGCCCCCCGCATCACGCAGCGCACGCTCCGCCTGCTCGCGCGAGAAGGCGCGCTGCTGCATGACGATCGCGGTGCGCACGCTTCCGCCAGCACCATCGATCAGCGCGCGCGCCTTTGCTCGGTCGACTCCGGTTACCTCCATCACGATGCGCTCGCCCCGATCGACGAGCTTCGCGCTCATGGCGCGAAGATCGACCATGAGATTGCCAAATGTCTTGCCGATGCGGATCATCGCGCCGGTCGAGATCGCGTTGAGCACCAGCTTCGTCGCCGTCCCGGCCTTCATGCGCGTGGAGCCCGTCACCGGCTCGGCGCCCGTGATCGGGAGGATGGCCACATCGACGAGATCGAGCACCGACTGCGCGGGCGGCGAGCAGGCGAGGACCCCGGTGTGCGCGCCGAGTGCCGCCGCGCGCTCGAGCGCACCACGAACGTATGGCGTGGTTCCCGAAGCGGCGATGCCGAGTACGAAGTCGCGCGCGCTCACGAGGTGCGCGGTCATCGCGTCTGCGCCATCCGATGCCACATCCTCCGCGCCCTCCTGAGACTGGATCAGCGCGGGCAGCCCGCCCGCGATGATGCCTTGCACCATCTCCGGATCGGTGCCGAAGGTGGGCGGACATTCGCTGGCGTCGAGCACGCCGAGACGGCCCGACGTGCCCGCGCCCACGTAGAAGAGCCGTCCGCCCGCACGAAATGCCTGCTCCGCCAACTCGATCGCGCGCGCAATCGCGTCGCGCTGCGTTGCGACGGCATCGAGCACGAAGCGGTCTTCGGCGTGCAGCAGATCGACTATCTCGCGAGGAGTGGCGAGATCGATGTCCGCGGTGCGGGGATTTCGTCGCTCGGTAAGGCGAGGATCGGAGTGCGACGCAGTCACGTACTCGAATGAGGTGAGGAGGTGACGCGGCGCGTCACGCGGGCTAACTTATGCCGCGTCGCGCGCCGGTAGCAAGAGATTTTCAAGGAGAGTTCGTGCATCGTCAGTCGGGAATCGGAAAGCGCGCGATCGGTGTGATCGCGGTCACGGCCGGGGCCGCATTGATCTCCTGTCATCCGGCAAAGCACACCACCGGCGCGCCCGTTCCCGCGACGCTCCCCAATACACCGGTCACGATGAGCGCCGCCAAGGCTGCTCAGGCGATCGCGGACACTGCACGCATTCCGCTGCCCGCCGCGTGGCCGCTCACGGGCGTTCACAACACGACGAACGCACCGCACGCGATGGTCGCGAGCAACAACACGCTCGCGAGCGAGGCCGGACTCGAGATTCTCAAGGCAGGCGGAAACGCGGTGGACGCTGCCGTCGCCACCGGATTTGCACTCGCGGTCACGTATCCCGAAGCGGGCAATCTCGGTGGCGGTGGCTACATGCTCATCCGCCTGAGCGATGGCCGCTCCTTCGCCCTCGATTATCGCGAGATCGCACCGCTCGCCTCCACTCGCGACATGTTCCTGGACGCGAAGGGAAAAGCGACGGACAAGAGCCAGGTGGGGCATCTCGCCTCGGGCGTTCCCGGATCCGTAGCTGGCCTCACGGAGGCGCTCGCGCGCTATGGGACGATGCCGCTCGACAAAGTGATGGCGCCCGCGATTCGGCTGGCCGACAGCGGCTTCACCGTCGACCGCGCGTTCGAAGAATCGATTCGGGGAAACGCGGAGCGCATCGCGCCGTTCGCCGGCGCCGCGGTGTTCATGCCCAATGGACACCCGCTCGCGATCGGCGCGATGTTCAGGCAGCCCGCGCTCGCGAGCACGCTGCGCGCGATCGCGGCCAACGGCGCAGCTGGATTCTACGCCGGGCCAGTGGCCGATGCGATCGCCGCCGAGATGAAGCGCGGCGGGGGCATCATCACGAAAGATGATCTTGCCCGCTACGCTCCGCTCTGGCATTCGCCGCTGAGCGGCACGTTCCGCGGCTACACGCTGCTGACGATGCCGCCGTCGTCCTCGGGCGGAATCACGGTGCTCGAGACACTCGACATTCTCGAGCAATTCCAGCCCACGCGGGCCGGGAGTGCGTTGAGCTATCACCTGATGGCCGAGGCACTTCGGCGTTCGTTCATCGACCGCAACACGAAGCTCGGCGATCCGGCGTTCGTGCGCGTTCCCGTCACCCAGCTCACGAGCAAGCCGTATGCGCACCAGCGCGCCGCCTCGATCAGCTTGCAGCACGCCTCGAAAACAGGCGCCTTCGGCCAAACGGCGAGCGAGGGCGTGAACACCACGCACTACTCGGTGGTCGACGAGCAGGGAAACTCCGTCGCGACGACGACCACGCTCAACGATCTGTACGGATCCGGCGTGTACGTGCCGAGCGCAGGCTTTTTCCTCAATGATGAGATGGACGACTTCACGGTGCAGCCGGGGCAGCCGAACATGTACGGGCTCGTGCAGGGCGAGCAGAACGCAGTCGCACCGGGCAAACGCATGCTGAGCGCGATGTCACCGACGATCGTGCTCGATCCGAAAGGGCAGCTGCTCATGGTGATCGGCTCGCGCGGAGGTCCGCGCATCATCACGAGCGTGGCCCAGGTGATCGTGAACGTGATCGATCATCACATGTCGTACGCGGACGCGATGGCCGAGCCGCGCATCCATCACCAGGCATGGCCGGACGTGCTGCACTACGAGCCGAACGGGTTGAGCTTCGCGACCATCGACACGCTGCGCACGATGGGGCACAGGATCGAGGCGGCGACGTTCGCCCCCGGCGGCTATGTTGGCCGCGTGATCATGATCGGGCGCATGGACGACGGATGGGAGGGCGTCGTGGACCCGCGCACCGGCGGGGGCTCGGCGGGATACTAGCGGGCGACACGCTCGCAACGGCCATGGCCGCGCGAGCGTGCGCCGCTGCCACTACTCGCTCTGAATCTGCGCGGGCGCGTTCAGGTGAATCTTGATGTTGCCGCCCACCGGCACGCAGCCATCGTAGCCTGCAGTGCCCATCGCCACGGCCGTACCGGCCGCGGCACCAGTCGCGGCACCGATCACCGTGCTCTTCGTGCTGTGCCCGATGATCTGGCCGATGATGCCGCCGACGATCGCGCCGCCGCCGACCTTCGCCGCATCCGACTTCGTGCTCGCGTTGCGCACCTTGTCGACATCGACGTGATCGATGCTGGCGTCGATCGGGAAGGTCTTGTCACCCCACGTCAGGTTCGTGACATCGAAGGTCATCTGGATCGGGTCGCCGGTCTTGCTGCTCTGCTTGAGCTGCGAGATCGCGATCACCGCCTTCGCCCCCGATGGAATCGTGACGCCGTTGCTTCCCGTCACGGCCTGATTCACCGTGGCCGTGAACTTGTCACCCACGTGATTCGTGTTCGTGCAGACGCGATCCGTCGACGTGAGCTCGATCGGGGTGCCGCTCGCGATGGTGCCGACTGCGCCCTCGCTGCCGACCTTCCCATGCACGACCGTATTCCCGCTCGCGGTGGTCGTGGGCTCGGAGGGAGCGGCGGCCGGCGTTGCGGCGGTCGCTGCCGGCTGGCGATGCGTTCGCGTAGTCGTCGACGCAGTCGAGCGCGCAGGTGCGGGCGCCGGAGCTGGAGCTGCCGCAGGAGCCGGTGCGGCGTCGTTGAGCTGCGGCTGAGTAGCCGAGTCGTGATTGGCCATCTGCAGATCGCGCGCATACGCCGTGGAATCCTGCGCGAGCTGCGAGCTGTCCGATTTTTTGCAAGCGCCCATCACCAGCGCGGACGTCAGCGCGACGGGCGTGAGCCACCGAGTAATCGACATGTAGAGCTCCTTCGGGTAGTGTGACAAGCAAAAGTAAGGCAATCCGCATGCCATGCATGGGCTCGCCGAGCAGCAACTACAGCGACAAGGCATGATAGCGCTCGCGCGTTTTGCGAGTGCGTGATTCCCATCACCGGGAATGCGTGTCCGACTGCGCAGCTGTGGAAGAATGGTTGGAATAACCGTCCAGCTCCGGTATGATTTAGCGATGACACGTGCCTACGTCGACGACGTCTCCGCAGAGCGGCTCGCCTCGCTTCAGGAACAGAATCTGGAGCTCTCCCGTCTGGTCGCCGAGCTCCGCAACGAGGCAGCGCTGCGCACGCAGTTTCTCTCGAACATTTCGCACGACCTGCGCACGCCGCTCACAGCCATCATCACTCATGGCGAAATCCTGCGCGATGGCATCCTCGGCGAGCTGACTCCGCGGCAGAAGGACAGCGTGAGCGGGATCATCGGCGGCGGCCGCCAGCTGCTCGACATGATCGGCGAGATTCTCACCTACGCGCGCGGCGCGGCGAATCAGCTGACACTCACGCGCAGCGAGTTCAGCATCGAGTCCGTCGTCGATCAGGTATGCGCGCTCAACGAATCGCTGGTCGCGAAGAAGGGGCACGTACTCTCCGTCTCGATCGAGCCGGCGCTTCCGTCCCTCTACGCCGATCGTGAGAAGATCGCGCACGTGCTCGGCAACCTGCTGGGCAACGCGATCGACTTCACGATGCCGGGGGGACGCGTGTGGATCCGCTGCGCGCGCGTGGCCCAGAGCGAGCGGGGACACGCACTGCTCATCGAGGTCGGCGACAGCGGGATCGGGATCGCACCGGAGCACCACGAGCTCGTGTTTCGCGAGTTCGCGCAGGTGGACGCGTCGGCGTCGCGACAGCATCACGGAACGGGGCTCGGGCTCGCGATCGCGCGCAAGTTCGTCGAGCTGCACGACGGACGTCTGTGGGTGGAGAGCGTGCTCGGTGCCGGCAGTCGATTCTTCTTCACGCTGCCGGTGCGCGGCGCGCCCTGAATGCTCCCGCACATCCTGCTCGTCGAAGACAATGCCCTCGTCATTGGCGCGCTGCGATTGCTGCTGGAGGAGACCGGCCATCGCGTGAGCGACGCGAGCAGTCTGGCCGCTGCGTCCCGCGTGCTGCACGCGGATCCGCCGGATGTCGTGCTGCTCGATCTCACGCTGGGAGGCGAGGATGGACTTTCCCTCATGGCGTCGATCGATG
>DASXQD010000113.1:0-1673 GCA_036493195.1 Gemmatimonadaceae bacterium
CGAATGCGCGGCGCACGGCACACGAGAGTGGATCGACCACGCGCGAGGGGATCGCGCTCCATTCGCTGGACGGGAGGCGCTCGAAAATGTGGGTGCCCTCGGTCATCGATATGTGCTCGAGCCAGGGCGCGAGGGGCGCGGTCGTGGAATGAACGCAGCGTACGATGCCGCGCCCCACCGCGGCATGCACGAGAGTGCCATCGTCACCGGAGGAGAGTCGGTCCCAGAGCAGGTGGAGGCGCGATGGAGGCGCAGAGACTCGCACGACGGCGGCACCCGCGGGCTCGCACACCGCCAGCGCGCTCCACGAATTCCGGGACGCCTGACGCGTTTCGCCGAGCGCGCCGAGCGCGCGCAACTGTTCGCGCACCGAATCGTCGTTGCCGCCCAGGCGCCCGAGAAGAAGCGCGCGGTCGCCGAGGCCGAGCGCCGTCGCGAGCGGAGCGTTGAGCATCTCGAGCGCGAGCGGCGAGAAGGGAAGCGCGCGGAGATTCGCGAGCCAGCGCTCCAAGCCATCCCTCAAGGGAAGAGCGAGCGCGATCGTCTCATCACGCTCGGGACGCGCGCGCAGACGTACCGTCGCCTCGGTGATCACGGCGAGCGTTCCCCACGCGCCGGTGAAGAGGCGCGTGAGATCGAAGCCCGCCACATTCTTCACGACGCGTCCGCCCGCGCGCACGATGTCACCGGTGCCGGTGACCGCCTCGATGCCGAGCACGTTGTCGCGCGGCGTGCCAAAGGCATGTGCGAGCGGGCCTGCGGAGCCGGTCGCGATGGTGGCGCCAAGCGTGCCGTTCGGCGAGCCGTGCGGATCGAGCGCGAGCCACTGTCCTTCAGCGGCCGTCACTCGGGCAATGGTCGAGAGCGTTGCGCCCGCTCGTGCGGTCAGCGTGAGATCGCTCGGAACGTATTCCACGATTGCGTCATCGCCTGCGATCGAGAGCGAGCTCGCGTCGTACACGGGACGACCCGCGTCGAGCCAGTGGCCGTTGCCCGTAATGCGAAGCGCCGCCGGCGTACCACGCTGGACTCCGTCCGGCTTTACACGCTCGCGCACGCGCTCCTGTACCGCTCCGGTGCTCACGCGCGCATCCACTCCCGGCACGAGTGCACCGGCACGACCTTCCCCGGATTCGCGCGCCGCTCCGGATCGAATGCATCGCGCAACGCGCACTGCGCGGCGAGCGACTCCGGCGAAAAGATCAGCGGCATGTACTCGAGCTTGTCGAGACCGATCCCGTGCTCACCGGTGATCGTGCCGCCGGCGGCGATGCACGCCTGCATGATGTCGCGCATCGCCATGCCCACGCGGCGTGCCTCATCCGCGTTGCGCGAGTCGTAGCCGATGTTGGGATGCATATTGCCGTCGCCTGCATGAAACACGTTGCATACCTGGATCTGCCATCTCGCCGCGATCGCCGCGATCTCGCGCAACACGCTTGGCAGCTTGGTGCGCGGAATGACCGCGTCCTGCACGACCAGATCGGGTGCGATCCGCCCCATCGCGCCGAATGCCTTCTTGCGTCCCTGCCAGAGGCGCGTGCGCTCCTCCTCGTTCGCCGCTATGCGGACCGTGCGCGCGCCTGCCGCGAGACAATGCTGCTGCACGAGCCGCACATCCGCATCGAGTCCCGCGCTCAGTCCATCGAGCTCGATCAGGAGCACGGCGTCCG
>DASXQD010000114.1:0-9098 GCA_036493195.1 Gemmatimonadaceae bacterium
GTGTCGGTCATCGCCGGCTCCAGCGTGCCCGAGATGTCCTCGTCCTTTCCCGCGCCCTTGTTCAGCACGAGATGACCATCCTCGAGTGTCACCGGCCACGTCACCAGGAGCTCGGGGCTGTAATAGCTTCCCGTGAGCTCCTGCAACTGTTCCGTGCTCGGAGTGACCGCGGTGAAGCGCACCGCTTCTTCGCGAAGTTCGGAGCCGACGCGGATGCGCACCGCACGAGCCGGCGCGTCGCCGTCGGCAAGAAACTCGACGAACACCGGCAGGCCGACCACGGCGTAGGTAGCCGGTCCGGACGCCTCGAGCGGCAGTGAGCGGCCCACGAGTCCGAGCGTAAGCGAATCGCCCTTGGACGCGATGCGCGCCACCTCGTCCGTTGTGGACGCATAGTAGCTCCCCACGAGACGGCTCGCGGGGATCGTACTCGAGGAAGCGGAGGGGGAGGGCGCGGAATCGTGAGGCGGCGCGCTCGCCACGATCTTCTCCCGAAAGCTCTTCGCGAGCACGATGTCGCTCACCTTGTCCGCGAGCTCCGTGGGCGAGATGCCGTCCGAATTGCACATGATGAGCACGGACGTGTGCTGATCCGGGAAGCGGGAGTACGCCGTGTGGTATCCGATCCAGTCGCCGCCGTGCTGCACGCGTCTGAGCCCCCGGTAGTGATCGATCTCGAGACCCCGCGCGTAGTTGATGGTGTCGCCGTTCGCGAGCCGTCCGCGTTCCTGGAGCTGCTCGACCATCGCCGGCCCGCCCACGCGCGGATGGTAGAAGTTCTCGTCCCACTTGAGCGCATCGCGAATCGAGAGCTGCACCGCTCCATCGCCGGTCTGTTCCCAATTCGACATGCTGTTCTGGAATCCGCCGCTGTCATCGGGCGCGTAGCCGAGTGCGCGATTCGGGATGAGCATCGCGGCGTGATTGCGGTACCGCGTGCTCGTCATGCCCAGCGGACGGAAGATGCGCTCGCGCGCGAAATCGGCGAGGGATGTCCCGGTCACGCGCTGGATGATGACGGACAGCAGGAAATAGCCGGTATTCGAGTACTCGTACTTGGAGCCGGTGGGGAAGTTCAGGTGACGCTGGTGCACGATGCTCGCGAGCGCCTGGGAGTCCGTGCTGGCCTCCTCGAGCGTGTGCCCACCGAGAGTGAGCAGACCGGTGTAGTCGCGCAGTCCGCTCGTGTGGCGCATGAGGTTGTCGATCGTGATCGGCGCGCCGTAGTCCGGCATCTCCGGGATGTATTTTCGGATGTCATCCGTGTAGGCGACCTTGTGCTCCTGCACGAGGAGCGAGATGCTCGCGGCGGCGAACTGCTTGGACGTGGATCCGATATCGAAGAGCGAGGCGGTGGTGATCGGAATGTTGCGCTCGAGATCGGCCCACCCGTAGCCGCGTCCGTAGGCCAGCTGTCCGTTCTGCATGACGCCCAGCGCGCATCCGGGCACGTGGGGCTTGTCGTACGCCTTGAACACCGCGTCGATCCGGGCGCGCTCGGCGGCAGGGACGCGGGCCGCAGCCATGCGGATTGCGGAAGGTGCGGCGCCTGCCTGGGCGGCGAGCGGCGCGGGCGCGAGGCAAAGGATACAGGCGAGGGTGGGGATCGCGCGGAGGAGGGACATGCAGCGAAACTCGGCGTGGATGGCGCCGGCGCTTGCGGGCGCGGCAAATGTCGGGATTCTGGCATACTATCTCGGTATACCAACAGCGGCAAGGTCGCCGCCCCTGCGGCGGCGTGGCGCGCGCTGGCTTGCCCCCCGAAGGGCCTGCGGCCATTCTTCTGCGGCACCGCAATTCGGTATACCATTCGTCACGATGTGAGGACGCCATGCTTCGGAACGCACCCGGAATACGCCGCGCGCCGCGCGCCGCCATCGCGGCGAGCGCAGTCCTCATCGGCGCGGCGCTCGCCCCCCTCCGCGCGCAGCAGATGCCCGCCGCCGCTCCGCCGGCCCGGCCGACCTCCATCGCCCAGCTGTCGCACACGATCGTCGCCCCCGGCGCGTTCTCGCTCGAGCAGATCCTCAGCTATCCCTACGTGGAGGAGATGATCGCGTCGCCCACGCAGTCGCGATTCGCGTGGGTGGTCGTCCGCGCCGGCGTGCGCAACGTGTGGGGCGCCTCCGGTCCGGCGTTCACGCCGCGCCAGCTCACCGACTATCGTGCGGATGACGGGCAGGAGCTCACCAATCTCTCGATCTCGAGCGACGGGAAGGTCGTGGTCTTCGTGCGCGGCGGCGATCACGACGCCAATTGGGATGCCGAGGGCGGGCTCCAGCCCGATCCGAACCACTCGCCCGTACAGCCCAAGATCCAGATCTGGGCCGTCGCGTTCGGCGATGGCGCCGCGCGCCCCGCGCCCAAGCTGCTCGCCGATGGCGACATGCCCGTGCTCTCGCCGCGCGGGGACCGCGTCGTGTTCAGCAAGGACAACCAGCTCAGCGTCGTGCCGATCGATGGCTCATCGCCTGCGAAGTCGCTCTTCTTCTCGCGCGGCACGGTCGGCTCGGCCGTGTGGTCGCCCTCCGGCGATCGGCTCGCGTTCGTGACGAGCCGGGGCGATCACAGCTTCGTCGGCGTCTTCTCCTCGGACTCCGCGCCAATTCTCTATCTCGCACCCTCGACCTCGAACGACATGGCCCCGGCGTGGTCGCCCGACGGCAAGCGGATCGCCTTCGTGCGCCGGCCGGGAAGCGGTGGTGTACCGGAGACGCTGCTCGATCTGCATCCCGATCCTTGGGAGATCTGGACCGCCGACGCGGCCAGCGGCGCGGGACACCTCGTGTGGCAGAGCCCGAAGACGCTCCGCGGCTCGTTTCCCGGTGACACCCATCTCGCCTTCGCTGCCGGCGATCGTCTGGTCTTTCTCAGCGACATGGATGGCTGGCCGCATCTCTACTCGGTTCCGGAATCCGGCGGCGCGCCGCTGCTGCTCACGCCGGGTGCCTTCATGGCCGAGTACGTGAGCGAGACGCCGGACCACACCGCGATCGTCTACAACGCGAACACGGGAACGACGCGCGGCGATTACGATCGTCGGCATCTCTTCCGCGTTCCCGTCGATCGCGCTGCGCCCCTCGCGCTCACGTCCGGCGAGGGCCTGGAATGGAACCCCGCGATCTCGGGCGACGGGCGGACCGTCGCATTCATCGGCGCGGGGGCGCAGCGTCCGCCGCTGCCGATGGTCGTCCCCCTCACCGGCGGCACGCCGCGCGTGCTCTCGCCCGAGCTCATCCCCGCCTCGTTTCCCACCGCCGGTCTCGTCATTCCCAAGCCCGTGGTCTTCAAGGCGGCGGATGGAACCGAGATTCACGGTCAGCTCTTCGCACGCGCAGGAGCGGACACGCGCGTCGGCAACGCCGCGAAGAAGCCCGGGATCATCTTCGTGCACGGCGGGCCACCGCGGCAGATGCTGCTCGGCTGGCACTACATGGACTACTACTCCAACGCGTACGCGGTGAATCAGTATCTCGCGAATCACGGCTACGTGGTGCTCGCGGTGAACTACCGGCTCGGGATCGGCTACGGCCACGACTTCAACAATCCGCCGCACTCGGGACCGTGGGGCGCGTCGGAATATCAGGATGTGCAGGCGGGTGCGGCGTACCTGCGCGCGCTTCCGGATGTGGAGTCGTCGAAGATCGGCATCTGGGGCGGTTCGTACGGCGGTTATCTCACCGCGCTCGCGCTCGCGCGCAACTCCGACGTCTTCAAGGCGGGCGTGGACCTGCACGGCGTGCACAACTGGATCGCCGACTTCGGCTCCGAGCTCACGAATCAACAGCTGCACTACGAGAAGGGCGACATCAAGCAGGCGCTCGATGTCGCGTGGCAGTCGTCACCCGTGGCCTCGATGGCGACGTGGAAGAGTCCCGTGCTTCTGATCCAGGGCGACGACGATCGCAACGTGCACTTCCACGAGACGGTCGATCTCGCGCGACGGCTGGCGGATCACCACGTGTCGTACGAGGAGCTGGTCTTCCCGGACGAGATCCACGGATTTCTTCGCTACTCCACGTGGCTCACCGCCGATCGCGCGACGGTCGACTACTTCGATCGGAAGTTCCTCGGCGCGACCCAGCAGACGCGATGAGGCGCGCGATGCGAGGCGCGGTTCGAGGCGCGGTTCGAGGCGCGGTGCGCTACCAGGCGCCGCGCTCGCCCACCGCGTTGATCACGCGCGAGAGGCGCTCGGCCGCATTCTCCCAGTTCGTCTGCACGGCACGCTGGGCTTTCGCGGCGTCGCCGGCCTCGAGCGCCTTGATGATCGCATCGTGCTCGGCCACCGAGGTCGCGACCTCGCTCACGAGCGTGCTCGTGTAGATGCGTCCATACCGTTCGGCCTGCGGCTTGACCGCATTGTGCAGCGTGCGCAGCCGCGGTCCGGCACCGACGTCCACGTATCGCTGATGAAACGCATCATCCAGATCGTGCAGGCGGTCGGAGTCGGGGAGGCGCACCTGCGCCGCCCTGAAGAACTGTGCGTTCAGCTGTCGCATGTCGCGCGTCATCATCATTCGCACGGCTTTGGGCTTGCCCGCGGCTTCGCGCGCCGCGAGTCCCTCGATCTGCGCGACGATCATGTGGATCTCGCGCGCGTCGTCGTTGGTGAGCGGCGCGACCGTTGCGCGCGCGAGGAGCGCGCTGCCGGTCGCGATGATGTAGCCCTCCTGTCGCAGACGCTCGAGCGCTGCGCGCACGGGGGTGCGGCTCACGCCGAGTCTCGCCGCGACCTCGCGTTCGACGAGGCGGCTTCCGGGCGCGAGGCGCCCGCGCACGATCCGTTCGCGAAGTTGCCGGTATACCGCGAGCGCTCCATCACCGCGCGTAATCGGCGACACATCCGTGTTGCCGGCGAGCGATCGCTTCGCGGTCCTCACTGCGTTGCGAGCAGCCATGATCGAATTCCGGGTGTGCGAGGTTGACGGAAAGTATAGCGTGCCAGAGAAGCGTGAGGCGGGCCGGTGCTGCGCAATGGACAATCCCTTCGGCTCGCCGGCGACATCCTGTTCCCGCATCGGCGAGCCGGCCATTCCCGCCTTGCCGCGCATCCGCGTCCGGGGCATCATCTTGCCCGCAACTGCATACAATGTTGTACACGAGAGTAAATACCATTTCTCCGGCCTGCAGGTAGCCATGCGCTCCGCCTTTCACGGGACGAACGCCCTCAGGCGATGCGGCTGGATGACCATTGCCGCTCTCGTCACCACGGTGGCGTCCGCTGCCGGACTCCCGGCGCAGGCATCGGGCACACTGGCGGATCGCATTCAGCGCATCGTCGACCGTCCGGAATTCAAGCGCGCCATCTTCGGCATCGAGTTCTACTCGCTGGATTCCTCGAAGCCGATCTACACGCTGAACGCCGAGAAGCTGTTCGTTCCGGGCTCGACGACGAAGCTGCTCACGGAGGGCACAGCGCTCGAGCTCATGGGCGCGGATTACCAGTTTCACACGCGCGTCTACCGCACGGGCAGCGTGGACAGGAACGGCACTCTCGCCGGCGATCTCGTGCTCGTCGCGAGCGGCGATCCCAATCTGTCGGCGCGCGTGCGCCCCGATGGCACGCTCGCGTTCGAGAACGAGGATCACGCGTACGACGGCGACGTGCACACGCGCGCAGTGCCCGGCGATCCGCTGCTCATCATCCGCAAGCTCGCCGCGCAGGTGGCCGCGCACGGCATCAAGCGCATCAGCGGACGCGTGCTCGTGGATGCGACGCTCTTCAAGAGCGGGGATCGCGAGCTCGGGACGGATGTGGTGATGTCGCCGATCGTGGTGAACGACAACCTCATCGACCTCGTGATCGGACCCGGCGCCAAGGCCGGTGCCGCGGCCGTGATCACGGCCGCGCCGGTCACGTCCTACGTGCACATCGTGAACAATGTTCTCACGGGCGCACCGGGGCTGGCGCCGACGATCGACTTCGCGGAGGACACGGCGAATGCGGCGGGGCTGCACACGGTGAAAGTGACGGGCACGGTTCCGGCCGATGGGACGCCGACGCTGTATGCGTATCGCGTGCCGGATCCGGCGCGCTTCGCGGAGATCACGCTCACCGAGGCGCTCCGCGAGCGCGGGGTGGTCACCACGCAAACGGGCGCGCCCGGCACCGTGGACTTCACGTCGATGCGTGCCTCCTTTACCCCCGCGAATCTGGTGGCGGAGCACGTGTCGCTCCCGTTGCGGGAGGACGTGAGAATCACGCTCAAGGTGAGTCAGAACCTCCATGCGAGCATGACGCCGCGTGTGCTCAAGGCCGTTCGCGCGCCCGGCGATACGGGGAAGACGGGATTCGATCTCGAGCACGACTTTCTGCAGCGCGCGGGACTCGATCTCACGGGCGCGCAGCAGGCGGACGGCGCGGGCGGCGATGCGCACTTCTCGCCGTCGTTCATGGTGAGCTATCTCGCGTACATGAGCCAGCAGCAGGACTCGGCGATCTTCCGAGGGGCGCTGCCGATCCTGGGGAAGGATGGTACGCTCTGGAACATTCAGCCGAGCTCCCCGGCGGCCGGGCACGTGTTTGCGAAGACCGGGACCTTCGCGGTGTACGACCCGCTGAACCGGCGCCTCCTGATCACGGGGAAGGGGCTGGCGGGCTACATCACGACGGCGGACAACCGGCATCTGGCGTTCACGGTGTACGTGAACAACGTGTCGGTGTCGACCGATCCGGCGGCGGCGACGGCGGTGGTGGGGCAGGCGCTCGGCGAGATCGCGGCGGCGGCGTACGACGCGCGATAGCCGTCCCGCCGCAGTTGCAGCGGCGGACGATTTGGTATACAATGTGGTATACCACATCGCCCGCATTCACCTCCACGAACAGTCGCGATGACGCTACCCGCCTCGATGCCCGGCACGCCAACATGACGAGCCCCGCCACCGGTGGAAGCGCACCGACGGCCGCCGCCGCCGACGGCATCTCCATCCGCCGTGTGCGCACCAACGAGGAATACGATGCCTGCGTGCGCATGCAGCACGCGATCTGGGGCGAGGACTTCACCGAGGCCGTTCCCGCCACGATCCTCAAGGTCACCCAGCAGATCGGCGGCGTCACCGCCGGTGCCTTCGACCCCGGCGGACGTCTGCTCGGCTTCGTGTTCGGCATGATGGGATCCATGGACGGCGCGCTCGTTCACTGGTCCGACATGCTCGCCGTCCACCACGACGCGCGCAACAAGGGACTCGGCCGCCGCCTCAAGCTCTTTCAGCGCGAGCTCCTCCGCCCGCTCGGCGTCGAACGGATGTTCTGGACCTACGACCCGCTCGTCGCGAAGAACGCCTTTCTCAACATCGTCCGTCTGGGCGCACGTCCAACCGAGTACGTGATCGACATGTACGGCGCCGATACGCACAGCGCGCTGCACAGCGGACTCGGCACCGATCGCTTCATCGTGGCCTGGGATCTCACGAAGGACGGGGGTGCGAATACGCGTTCCGAGGCGGATGTCGAGTCCGACGCTCGCCAAGCGCCGATCGCAAACGCGCTCGCGGCGGGCGTCGGTCGCAGCGCGGGCCCCGCGATGGAGCTCCCCGACGCGGACGTCGTCCGTGTCGAGGTTCCCGCCGACATCGACGCCGTGCTCGCGCGCGATGTCTCGGTCGCGGCCACCCTGCGGGAGAGCACTCGTCGCATCTTCACGTACTACATGGACCGCCACTATCGCGTCGCGGGATTCTCGCACTTGACCCCCGACGACCGCTACTTCTACATCCTCTCACGGAACGCCACCCGATGATTCGGCTCGAGCAAATCGCCCTCCACGAGATTCGCCTTCCGCTCAAGGAACCGTTTCGCATCTCGTCCGGCCTCGTCACGGAACGCCGCATCATGCTCCTTCGTCTGCGCGACGCGGATGGCGTAGAGGTGTGGAGCGAATGCGTGGCCGGCGAGACGCCGAACTACACGGCCGAAACGATCGACACCGCGTGGTACTCCATCTGCGAGTACGTCGCTCCCCGCGTCCTCGGTATCCCGTTCGCGCAGCCTTCCGACGTGCACCCCGCGCTCGAGCACAACTTTCGCGGGCACAACATGGCGAAAGCCGCGATCGAGATGGGCGCATGGGCGCTCTGCGCGCAGCGCGACGGCGTCTCGCTCTCGCACCTGCTCGGCGGCACGCGCGCCGGCATCGAGACAGGCATCTCGATAGGCATTCAGAGCTCGCCCGCGGCCCTGGTCGAGCGGGCCGGGCGCGCGATCAAGGAGGGCTACCACAAGATCAAGCTGAAGATCGAGCCCGGGCACGATGTCGACTTCGTGGGCGCCGTTCGGCGCGCCTTCCCCGACGCGCCGCTCATGGCCGATGCGAACAACGCCTTCACCCTGCGCGATACCGACCGCCTTCAGCAGCTCGACGAATTCAATCTCATCATGATCGAGCAGCCGCTCGCATTCGACGACATCATTCGGCACGCACAGCTGCAGCGCGTGCTCAGGACGCCGATCTGCCTGGACGAGTCGATCACGAGCGTCGAGAAGGCGGAGGACATGATCTCGCTCGGCGCCGGCCGGATCATCAACATCAAGCCGGGACGCGTGGGCGGATTTGCGCAATCGCGCGCGATCCACGATCTCTGTGTGGACAATGGAATTCCCGTCTGGTGCGGCGGCATGCTCGAGAGTGGCGTCGGCCGCGCCTACAACGTCGCGCTCGCATCGCTGCCCGGCTTCAGCATCCCGGGCGACCTGAGTCCGAGCGCACGGTACTGGACGGAGGATGTCGTCGCCCCGGAGTGGACGATGAGCAAGGACGGGATCGTGACGGTGCCGAGGAACAAGCCGGGAATCGGTGTCGAGGTGAACGTCGCACGCGTGGACAATCTCACCGTGCGCACGCAGGTGCTTCGCAACCAGTGACGATCGCCGCCGCGGATATCGTCGTTCCGCCAGACGTCCAGAGCCACTTTTCGCTCGATGACGCGCGGCGGCTCGTCGAGCTGCGGCGGGAGCTGCACCGGCATCCCGAGCTCTCATGGCAGGAGAGCGAGACCGCCGCGAAGCTGGCCGCTGCGCTCGCGTCGTTCGGGATCACTGACGTCGCACGCGTGGCGGGCACGGGGTTGGTGGCGCGCGTTCCCGGACACGACCGCTC
>DASXQD010000115.1:0-5462 GCA_036493195.1 Gemmatimonadaceae bacterium
TGACCGAGAGCGGGCGACGAGCGAAATATTACAAGCTCACCGCCGCCGGCCTGCGCGCTGCCGGCCGAGAGGCCGCGAGTTGGCGCCGCCATGTGCTCGCGGTCGAAGCACTCCTCGCGCAGACCTGACGAGGCGCGCCGATGCGAATCACGAAATGGTTGACGATGTCGGTGCGCGAGCTCGTGCACGGCTCCACTGTGGCCGCAGAGGCCGATGAGGAAATGCGATTCCATCTAGCCATGGAGGCCGAACGGAAGCGCAGGGCAGGCGCGACGCCCGAGCAGGCACACCGCGAGGCGCGCCTTTCCTTTGGCGGCGTGCTCCGCCACAGGGAAAGCCTGCAGGACGAGCAGCCCGCGCGCTATCTCGTGCGACTCGTGCGCGATGTCCGATTTGCCCTGCGCATGTTGCGCAAGACGCCGGCTTTCACAATCGCCGCGGTGCTCACGCTCGCCGTCGGGATCGGCGGCAACAGCGCTGTCTTCAGCGCAGTCAACGGTGTGATGCTCCATCCACTTCCATACCCGAACGCAGATCGCCTCGTCACGATCGCGCACAGGACCAAGGGTGGCGGCATCCCCAGCAACCTTCCCGGCTCGTCCGCCACCTACGTCGTGTACTCTCCGGCGAAGAGCTTCGCCGCGATGGCTCTCTACGAGACGTACAAGCTCACGCTCACGGGGCGCGATCTCCCCGAGCGTCTTTCCATTGCCCGCGTCACCCAGAGCATCTTCGCGGTGCTCGGTGTCACCCCGCACCTCGGCCGCGCCTTCACCGCCGATGACGATCGGCCCGGGGCTCCGCGCGTAGTCATTCTGAGCGAGGAGCTCTGGCGGCGTCGCTACGACGGAGACCGGGCGATCCTCGGCCAATCGGTGCTCCTCGACGGACGTCCGAGCACCGTCGTGGGTGTGATGCCGCGCGGATTCGCCTTTCCGAGCGAGGACGTGCAGCTCTGGCTGCCGATGCAGCTCGACACCCGCAATCTCGATGGCTTCCATACTCCGTCGATCGGGCGGCTTCGTCCCGGGTTGACACCGGAGGTCGCACAGCGCGAGCTCACCACGCTCCTGCCGCGCGTCTCCACCGTCGTCGACTTTCTGTCGCCCGAGACGCTCGCGGGCGCAGGCATCCGTCCGGACGTGCATCCGTACTCGGAAGAGGTGGTTCCGAGTTCCGTGCGGCGCACTCTGTGGACTCTGTGGGCGACCGTCGCCCTCGTGCTGATCATCGCGTGTGTGAACGTCGCCAGCCTGCTCGCGGTGCGCGCCGAGTCCCGCCGTAGCGAGATGTCCCTTCGCAGCGCGCTCGGTGCCGCGCGCGGCCACCTCCTGGCGCAATCGATCACCGAGAGCACGGTTCTCGTTGTGGGCGGCACCGCCCTCGGTATTGGACTGGCGTACGTCGCGATCGCCATGCTGCGGCGATTCGGCGGCGACGTGCTCCCGCGGGTGAACGATGTCCGCGTCGACGGCGCGGTGCTCGCGGTGACGGCATGCGTCGCCGCCGCCGCGGCACTGGTTTTTGGCCTCGCTCCACTGGTCAGGCCCGGCCCGGACCGAAGCTCACTAGTCTTCGGACTCGGCTCACGAGAGGGTACCCCGGATGCACGGGCGCTCCGGATTCGGCATGCGCTCGTGCTGGCGCAGGTGGCAATGGCGGCGATGCTGCTGGTCGCGTGCGGGTTGATGCTTCGGACCGCACAGAATCTCACGCGTGTCGACATCGGCTTCCGTCCTGACCGTGTGCTCACCTTTCGCATTGCGCTCCCGGAAACGAGCTATCCGAAGGCGCAGGACGTCGCGCAGTTTCACGAAAGAATGCTTGCGCGCATTCGCACTCTGCCGGGCGTGATCGCTGCGGGGGCCACGAGCGACCTGCCACTCGTGGGCACCGGCGCTGCCGGCGACGTGCTTCGTACTGACCGCGCCGGTGCCCGGGCGCCCTCGCTGCCTTCGGCCGCCGAGATGCGGGCCGTGACGCCGGGCTACTTCGAGGCTATGGGCATTCCGCTGCATCGCGGTCGGTTCCTGCGGGATGACGACAACAACGTGCCCGCTTCTGGCGCCGTGCTCGTCACGGACGCGGTCGCGCGGAAGATGCTGGCGGATCGCGAGCCCATCGGCGCGCGTGTGGCGCATGGCCTCGCGGGCGTGCGCGACGAGCGCCCCATGTCCGAGGTGGTCGGCGTGATCGGCGACGTGCATGGCAATTCGCTCGAGGAAGCACCGCTGGGCGCCGTGTACTACCCTATGGTGACGACTCCGGGCGTGAACATGGAGTGGCTCGCGCGACGGATGTCGTACGCCGTTCGCGTGCGCTCGGAGCCACTGGTCCTCGTTCCGTCGATTCGGACGCTGGTGCACGAGGTCGATCCCGGACTTCCCGTCACCGAGATTCGCACGTTGCGCTCCATCGTCGATCAGGCCTCGAGCAAGACGCGATTCGCGATGATGGGGCTCGCGCTGGCCGCAATGGCAGGGCTGCTGCTCGGATCAATCGGCCTGTTCGGGGTGCTCGCCTACGCCACCTCACGGCGCATGCGCGAGATCGGCGTGCGCATTGCGCTCGGTGCGAAGCCCTCGGCCATGCGCGTGTCGGTGCTGCGGCAGGGACTCGCGCTCTGCGTAGGCGGACTCGCGATCGGACTCGTGGCCGCGATTGCGCTTCGTGTTGCGATACGCCCGCTGCTCTATCAGGTGAGCGCCACCGATCCGCTCACGTTCGTCGCCGTCGCGGCCGTGCTGATGCTCGTTGGCACGATAGCAGCGTGGATACCCGCGAGCCGCGCCGCGCACCTCGATCCGGTGCGCGCGCTGCGGTCGGATTAGCGACTACTGCACGTAGCGCAGAATGTCGTAGAGGTACTTGAGTCCGAAGCCGATGTTCTTCACCGCCAGATGCTCGTTGTTGCCGTGCATCCCGCTGTGCATCTCTTCGTTCTCCACGAGAAAGGGGTCGAAGCCGTAGGTGACGATCCCGAGTGCGCGGTACGTCGGACGATCGGTGGCGGCGGTGAACATCGGCGTGGTCACGATGACATCCGGATTCCGCTCGTGCGACGCCTTCTCGATCGCGCGAAAGAGGTCCGTGTCGATCGGGCTCTGGAGCTTGGTCTTCGGCTCGATCTGGCTCACCCAGTGCACGGCGGTATCGTTCGCGACGCGCTGGAGCGTGTGCAGGAACGTCAGCGGATCGGTGTCGGAGAGCAGTCGAATGTCCATCTGCGCTGATGCCTCCGCCGGAATCACGTTCGTCTTGTTCGATCCCTGCAGCATCGTGAGCGAGATCGTGTTCCGCAGGATCGCGTTCCAGTAAATGTTGTCCGTCAGCCACTTCCGGGCGCGTGGATTGCTGATCGCGGTCCGAACGTCTGCGAGCCAGGCGCGCTGCTCGCCCTTGTACTGCGGTGAAATGTCGTGCAGGAATTTCTGCACGTCCGGGAGCACGTGGAGCGGCGTCTCGTAGTTCGCGATGCGGTCGAGCGCCGCGACGAGCTTCGGCACGGGATTCTGCTTCGTCGGTCGCGAGCCATGCGACGGAACACCGGTGACGACGACCTTCTGCCAGAACGTCTGCTTTTCCGACACGCCCACGCCATAGTACTGGAGCTTCCCGTTGACGACGAGGTTCTCTCCGCCCTCCGTCATGAGAAACTCGACGTCCTTGAGCAGGTTCGCGTGATTCTTCACGAAGACGATCGCACCTTGTCCATCGAACTCCTCGTCGGAATTGCCGATGAACACGATGTCGCGATTCAGCGGCACGCCACTCCGTTTGAGCGCGATCATCGCCATCAGATGCACGATCCCCTGACCTTTCATGTCGAGCGTGCCGCGTCCCCAGATGTAGCCGTCCTTCACGACACCCGAGAATGGATCGACGGACCAGAACGCGGGCGCCACGGGCACCACGTCCATGTGGTGCACGAGCGCGACGGCTTTTTTCGAGCCGTTCCCCTTGAGCCGCGCGTACAGATTGGCGCGATTGTGGCCAAGCTCCGCCGTGTCGAGGATCTGCGCCTCGATCCCCTCCTTGTCGAGAATCCGCTTCAGGAATTTCGCGGCCTCGAGCTCGTTGCCCGGCGGATCCGTCGTGTTGACCTTGATGTAGTCGGACAGCGTATGAAGCGTCTCATCGCTGAGCGCATTCCAGTTCGGCGCTGCCTGCGCACGCACGGCGGTGGTCAGGGTAGCAGATAGCAGCAGGAGCCTTACGACGGTTCGACGCATGCACGAGGCCTGATGGAGGGTTCGCGTATGAGAACAGCCCGACACGCGTTGCGCAATCACCTTGCGCACGGTGGCACCCTCCTCGACCGCTATATTTCATCATCCGCCTGCCGAATCACGGCGGGCATACTCACGCGATCATTCGGAGGCGACGCCAGTGCGCCGCACCATGTGCAAGTCCAAAGTGCATCGCGCCGTGCTCACCGGCGCCGACCTGCACTACGAAGGAAGCCTGACGCTCGATGCTGCGCTCATGGAAGCCGCGGACATCCTGCCGTTCGAGAAAGTGCAGGTCGTGAACGTGAATAACGGCTCGCGGCTGGAGACGTACGTCATCGAGGGTGAGCGCAACAGCGGCACGATTCAGCTCAACGGCGCCGCAGCCAGGCTCGGGGCCGCCGGCGATCACGTCATCGTCATCAGCTACGCGGACTACGAGGAACGCGAGCTCGAGAACTTCACGCCGAAGCTCGTGTTCGTGGACGAGAAGAACCGCATCGTCCGCGAGAAGATCCGGCGCGCGAGATAGGAGCTCGCCCGAATGGTGCAGTCGTTGGCGGAGCTCGATGTTTGTAGCAAAAGCTCCTGGCCGTTTGCGTCCGTTAGTGTCCGTTAGTGTCGTTCTTCACAGTTGCCTCTGCCAGTCCCTGGCGACTGCTGCCGTAAAAGGAGCGGGCGAGCGAGTCGGGCAGAAACAAAATGGATGATACGACACAAACGGACACAAACGGACACAAACGGAGAAAGCGATGACCAGGAAGGAATGATTCTCGATTCAGCCGGCACGCACTCGGCTGAGACGAGCGACGATGGGCGGACAATAGTTGAAGGCGGTCCGTTCTAACTCTCGACTCTCGCTGTCTGGAGCAGCTCATCGAGGCGCGCACAGAGCGCGTCGAGATCCACCGGCTTCTTGAAGAAGCCCTTCGCGCCCTCCGCGCGCACAGTTGCCGGCAGCGTCAGGTCCGTCGATCCGCTCACCACGAGTACCGGGATCGACGACGTGCGCGTCGAGGCCTGCAGGCGCTTGAGCGCGCCCAGCCCCGTGCCCGCCGGCATGTTGACGTCGAGCAGGATGGCATTCGGCTGCTGCTGCACGGCGAACATGACGGCCTGCATCGCATCGCGCGCGATCACCACGCCGAAGCCGCGCGACTTGAGCGCACCGCTCAGCGTCGCTGCCATCACCGGATCGTCCTCGGCAACCAGAATCCTGTACTCGCTCATTAG
>DASXQD010000116.1:0-3590 GCA_036493195.1 Gemmatimonadaceae bacterium
GGGCCATAGTCCGCCGTTGGCTTCGCTTCCTGGCGAAAATCTCTCTTTGGATCTCCCGCGTCTTCGGCGGCGTTCGCGTCTCTACGGTCGGCACGGCACCTACTGAGAGCTGCCTGCTGGTCATGAACCACCAGTCGCTGCTCGACATCACGATCTCGGTCAACGCCGCGCGGGGACCGCAGGCGGTCATACCTACGCGCGAAAGATACGGCCGCGGCATCCCGGGCATATCCTCGCTGACAAAACTCGGCCGTTTCCCCCTCGTGACGCAACAGCCGAGGGCATCAAAAGCCGAGGTCGCCGCGCTTCTTCAAGCTTCGAAGGATCTTTCCAACGGTGAAACGACCCTCATCATCTACCCCGAAGGGCATCGAACAACCGACGGAAGCATCCTACCCTTCATGCGTAGCGGACTCAGGCTCATTTTGCAACGAGCGCAGCGCCCTGTCTATTACATCGTCTCAGACGGTCTCTGGCACGCGCGAACCATCAAGGAAGCGATCCACTCTTTCGCGAACAGCAACGTGAGCGTCGTCATTCAGGGGCCATTTCCGCCGCCCGACAAGGAGCACCTCGACGCTTTCATCGATGAGCTCCATGCGCGCATGACTGCCACGCTCGCCGAGATTCGTCATCAACTGCCCCATCCCGCCGCCGGTGAGCTCGAAGCATCGCCGGCCGGCTGACCCCGCGCTCTGGGCCGCGCTCGCCGCCGGGCTCGACAACCCACCGGGCGACGACGCCACCGCGCTCGCCGCGATGCTCGCCCGCTCGTTCGGCGAACGCACCGTCGCCATCATCCACTACGGCTCGCACGCCCAGCACTCCGATGCGCGTCGTGAGAGTGCCTTCGACTTCTTCGTCGTCGTCGATCGGTATCACACTGCGTACGAATCGCTCGCTCGTACAGTGGGAACGAGCTTCTCGCCTCGCCTTGCGTCACTGCTCAACCACGTGCTGCCACCCAACGTCGTGGCGGTGAACGACAGCTCTCACGTGCCGCCGCTCGCCGCGAAGTGCGCGGTGATCTCGCTGGTGGATCTCGAGCGCGAGTGCTCGCGCCACGCTCGGGATCATTTCGTTCGCGGACGTCTCTTTCAGTACGTGCAGCTCGCGTGGGCTCGCGACACGGATGCTCGTGCGATGGTCACGAACGCGATCATCGACGCGCGCGTGGGCTCGTTCACCTGGGGGTGTGCCTCGCTTCCGCCCACGTTCGATGCGGAACAGTACTTCCGCACACTGCTCGAACGATCGTTCTCGGGTGAGATTCGCCCCGAGCGTGGAGGCCGGATCGACGCCCTGCTCGATGCGCAGCGCGAGGTGGTGCTTCGTGTGTATGATGCTTTGCTTCAACAACTTGGACGTGAAAGAATACTCCAGGCGAACGGAAATGTCTACCAGTTGACGAATCCGGTTCGCGCATTCCAGAGGCTGTACACGCATTTGTATTTCCGCCGGAGCAAGGTGCGCGCGACCGCGCGATGGTCGAAGTACGTAGTGACCTACGACAACTGGCTCGACTACGTCGTGCGCAAGGTCGCGCGGCGCAGCGGCGTGACCATCGAGCTGACCGCGCGCGAACGGCGCTGGCCGCTCATCTTTCTCTGGCCGAAAGCCATACAATATCTTCGTTCCCGTCCTCAACGCCGCATCGATCAATAAATGTCGACGACAACCTGGGTCGCCCTCAGTCTGATGGCACTCGCGATTCTCACGATGCCGATCTACGCGGTGGTTGCGCGACGGCGAGCCGTGGACGCCGATGTCGCACGCCGTCCGACGACCATCCTGCTCGGCACGTGGGTGCGCGATTGGCTCATGTGGATCATCGGGCCGGTGGAGCGGAGGTTCGTGGAGTGGAAGCTCTCGCCGGATCTGTTCAACTACATCGGCGGCGCGTTCGGCTTCTTCGCGGGCTTCGCCTATTCGCAGAATGAGCTCGCGCTCGGCGGCTGGCTCATTCTACTGGGCGGCCTCGCGGACATTTTCGATGGCCGAATCGCGCGCGCTCGAGGCATCGGCTCGAATTACGGCGAGTTCCTCGACTCGATGCTCGACCGCTTCGCGGAGATGTTCGCGTTCCTGGGTATCGCGCTCTACTTCGAGCCCACGTGGTGGGCCATGTCGGCGACGGTGCTCGCGAGTGGCGGCTCGATGATGGTCTCGTACGCGCGCGCGAAAGGCGAGGCGGTGGGAGTCGACTGTCGCGGCGGAATCATGCAGCGCGCGGAGCGGCTGGTCGTGCTCGCCGTGGCGTCGCTCATCGACACGCCGGTGACGGCGGCGCTGGGATGGGTGCCGGGCGTCATTTTACTGAGCGCCGTCACGCTGATCGGATTGGGATCGCTGGGGACGGCGGTGTATCGCACGATCTACATCTGCAGGGCGCTCAGACGGATCGAGATCGAGGCAGCGGCCAAAGCGAGCACGGGAGCCGCGCCGGTGGCGGTGTAGCGGCTGGATTCTCAATCCGGAGAGTCGTGCAGATACTCAAGCGCGCGCTGTTGTGGTCCGTGGTTGGGAGCCTCACGGCCGTCGTAATCTGGTCAGCTCTGGGCGCGATCCTCTGGCAGTTGAAGCTTCCACACGGTTCCATACCCGAGGTCGCCTCCGAGATAGTCTTTGCGTTCCTCAGCAGTGCGATGTGGGCGCTGATCGTTGCGGCGATCGCCGCGCCGGCCTACGCGATCGTGTTCAGTGCGTGGCAATTGCTGCGCGGCCGTCTGCCGCACGTGAGCGCAACAGGTTTGACCGGCGCAGTTCTGAGTCTGCTCCTCGCGTTGCCCGCAATCACCGCGATCGTGTGGAGCTTCGGGCACAACGATGGTCTCTCGTTCGATTGGCCCCGAGTGCAGCAGATCGTCCCTCTCGCCATCCTCAGCTGCTGGGGTGGGGTGTGGGTTCCTCAGCGCTATCTCGAGCAGCTGAAGGGCGTGCTCGAAACACCGTCAAAAGGCTGACGCACATCTGCTGGAGGTTGCTCGCGCAGTCACGATCCTAAGCACAACCAACGCCAGGAGCGCAGCATGGCCACTCGCAAAAAAGCGAAGAGAGCATTGAAGCGATCCTCGAAGCCGCTGCAACGCAGGCATCACGTCTCGGCCACGCTCGGCATTCAGGAGCTCTCGAAGGCGGGAACGAGCATCAAGCTCTTCGTGCATCGCGACGATCAGAAGATCGGCGAGATGGACATCGGTCGCGGGGCGATCTACTGGCGGGGCGGCAACAAGCAGAAGTGGGAACGCATCGGCTGGACGCGCTTCGCTGAGATGATGGACGATCTCGTGTACCGAAAACGCTGAGCTCCGCGCTTGACCGTTTGTGTCCGTTTGTGTCCGTCTGTGTCGTCTCATCCAATTTGTTTCTGCCGTTAGGGACTGGCAAAAGCAACTGTGAAGAATGACACAAACGGAAACGAACGGACACAAACGGAGACAGCCATGACCAAAGTGGACTGATGCTCGAATACTTACTTCGGCTTGACGAGGCTCCGTAGCACGTACTGCAGAATTCCGCCGTTGCGGTAGTACGTCGCCTCTTCGGGCGTATCGATCCGCGAGCGCACAGCGAAGCGCTTCACACTTCCG
>DASXQD010000117.1:0-14779 GCA_036493195.1 Gemmatimonadaceae bacterium
TGCTCGCCGCCATCGGTGCTCTTGTAGATGCTCGACCCGGCGCCGCCCGAGGAGAGCGTCCACGGCCTGCGGTACGCCTGCCAGAACGATGCATACAGGATGTCCGGATTCGAGGGATCGATCACGAGATCCGCCGCCCCGGTCGAATCATTCCGGAAGAGCACCTTCCGCCATGTCTTCCCGCCATCCGTTGTCTTGAATACGCCGCGATCCGCATTCGGTCCGTACACGTGTCCGAATGCCGCCACCCACACGATGTCCGGATTCGTGGGATGGATGCGGACGCGCGAGATCTGTTGTGTCGCCGCCAAGCCGACGTAGCTCCACGTCTTTCCGTCGTCCGTCGTCTTGAACACGCCATCGCCGTGCGAGACGTTCCCGCGGATCGCGTGCTCGCCCGTGCCGACGTACACGACATCGGGATCGGACTCGCTCACCGCAATCGATCCGATGGTGCCGCCAAAATATCCATCACTCGCGGGCGACCAGCTGTTGCCGCCGTCGGTGGTCTTGAACACACCGCCGCCCGTGGTGCCCATCCAGAACTCGAAGGGACGCTTGGCCGAGCCGGCGACCGCGATGCTTCGCCCGCCGCGAAAGATGCCGATGTCGCGCCAGCGCAGGCCGCGCCACGTGACCGTGTCTTCGCTGATCGAGCCCGGATATTTGATTTTCTGCGCGGCCAGGGTGCCGGCGGAAAGAAACGAGAGGAGTGCAACGCACAGCAATGGCGTCGTCACGCGTTGGAGCTGACGACGAATCGGACGGAGCGACAACTGAGCCTCGGCGACGGGGGAGCCTTCGAGATACATTCCGTCACGCCGCGTGGCAAGTGGCGAACGTCAGCGTGCCCGCACCGCAAGTGACTTTGCGTTGCGGGCACGTTGGCTACTGCTGCAGGATCATGCGATCAGGCGGAGGGGCGAATGTCTCCTTCCGTTGTACGCGTGGTCGTCGCGCCGGGGGTGCCGGAGATGGATGCCGAGCGATCGCGGCTCAGCGCTCGCACCCGCTCGAGATTCTCGACGACACCGCGATACTGGCGGTCGACGATGGCACGCGTGTCCATGGGAAGATCCTTCTTCAGCGCGTCCTCGTATACGTGCGCCGCATGCTCCTCCCCGCGCTCGCATTCGTTGATGATCGCCTCTTCGTTCTTGCCGGTAACCGCGGATTTCAGGTTCATCCATCCACGATGAATGGCGCCACCCACGGTTCCCGACTTGTCCGGATCGCCGCCGAGCCGGCGCACTTCCGCCTTCAGCTCGGCCATGCCGCGCTGGATGTTCGGAAGTCTCGACAGGAACAGCGTCTTGGCAGTCGGATTGTCGACGGATTCGCTCGCAGTCTTGAATCCTTCGATTCCATCCTGGCAGGTCTCGATCAGGTCCTCGAGTACCGAGACGACCTCGTCATTTTTTAGTGTCATGTGTGTGCTCCCTGGCCAGATAAGTCAGCGTACGCGGCGCAATGCTGGCCTTTGATGCTCTGCGTCCGCTCGTGGACAATCGTCCGTGCGGGTGCACGCTCCATGCCCGGGTGAAGCGCGAGCGCGGACGAGCTCGCCGCCCGTCCGCGCTCACGCGGCGCGACCGGAGCCTGCTCGGAACAGGCGGCGAGGGCGATGACGAACGCGCTGACGAACGCGCTGACGGCGAGAATGTGTGAAGACGAGCGACCTGCGACCGACATGCAAAACCCGTTGAGCAAACAGATGTATCCGAAATTTCATTCGTGCAGAGTTTAGTCAAGGGGACCGGTACCGTCGCCGGCGTATTGCTAAGCTCGCCTCAGCACGGATTCCGTGATCGCGTACATTGTTCCGCTGAAGCACGACGCTCGCCGGCCAGCGAGCCCGCCATTCACAAGGAGCTGCCCATGTGGAAGGATTTTCGCGCGTTCATCATGCGGGGCAACGTCATCGATCTCGCGATCGGTGTGATCATCGGTATCGCGTTCGGTGCGGTCGTGAAGTCGCTCGTCGACGATGTGATCATGCCGCCGATCGGCCTGGCGACGGGCGGCATTGATTTCTCGAACAAGTTCATCGTGTTGAAGGATGGTGCGGCCGCTGCGGGCCCGTACGCGTCAGTCGCTGCGGCCAAGGCAGCGGGTGCGACAACGTTGAATTACGGCATCTTCGTCAACAACGTCGTGTCGTTCCTCATCATCGGCTTCTGCGCGTTCCTGCTCGTACGCGCGGTGAACCGGCTGATGCACTCGCCCGAAGCCCCTGCGGCGACGAAGACCAAGGCATGTCCGTACTGCACGATGGACATTCCGATTGCGGCCACACGCTGTCCGGAGTGCACCTCGCAGCTCGCAGCGGCGTAGTCTCCGGGAGCTAGCCCGCGCGCTCGATCCAGGATTCGCGCGACTGCGCGAGGGTGCCCGGCACGGGAGTCACCTGCCGCCACCCGCGCTCGGTTCTGCGCCACGTGGATCCGTCGTCACACACCACGACGGTCTCGTTGCCGAGCTTCACGGTGCCGACAGGCTTCCGCAGCTTGCGCGTGCGCGTGAAGCTGCGCGTATCGAGATCGTCCGCGATCGCATCCGCGAGCTCGGCCTCGATGTCGTAATCGGATTGCACCTCGGCCTGCCCCTCGGCCTGCATCTCGGCCTGCCGGTGGGAGTGCACCTCGGACGGCGTCGACGCAGGTGCGGCCGCCGACGCGGCACGATCGGCCTGCGGCTCGACCTCGATCCGCGTTTCCGATTCCGACAGGCGTCGCGATTGCGGCTGCGGTTCGGTTTGCGATTCCGAATGCGGCGCCGCATATGGTTGCGGCACGTTATCGGCGAGCGGCCGCGCGCGGTTCTCGGTGCTCGCCCATGAATCCGGAATGCGCGGGAACGTTTGGGCGTAGCTCCACGCGCGATTGAGCAGCTCCATCGCCGTGCGATGTTCTTCGTCGAGCGCCATCACGAACTCGGTGCGCGCCTGCTCCACCGCGCGCGCGTTCTGCTCGGCGCGCTCGCGCTGCATCGTGAGCTCCTTCAGCATCGCGTCGCGCTCAGCGGCGGCGAGCAGGTACTGTTCGCGCATCGTCGCGACGAAGGGCTGCGTTGCCGCGAGCTTCTCCGCCATTTCGCGCCGTACTTCCTGAAGCTCGAGCTCGGCGCGCTGTCGATCCCAATCGACCGTTCCGATCTGTGTGCGGAGCTCGTTGCGCAATGAGGCTGCGGCCTCGCGCTCGCTGCGCAGCGCTTCCGATGACTGATTGAGCAGGACACGGGTGGCGTCGAGATCCGTCTCGAGACGGTCGATGGTGCGCTGCGAGCTCGCACGCGCCGCGGTGATCTCGTCCTGAAGCGTCAGCATCGCGTCGCGCGCGCTCGCGAGCTCCGACTCCACATGGTGGCGGCGCTCGGCGCTCTCGAGGCGCTCGGACTCGAGCTGCGTGCCGAGGCGTGTTTCGACATCGGAGACGTCGGCGCGCGCCGTCTCGAGCGAGCGCTGCGTGTCGTCGAGCGTCGCGCGGGCGTGCTCGAGCTCTACGCGCAGAGCGGCGAGATCGCGGCGCGCGTTCGCGAGCTCGATGCCCTGCTCGTCGAAGTGGCGGACCCGTTCCTGCAGCTCGCCGAATTGATCGCGGAGCTTCTCGGATTGCGCCGCGCGCTTGCGCATCGAAAACGAAAAATCCTGGCGCGTCTGACGGGCGCGACGCGCCCACACGAACGAGGCCATCGAGGCGCCAATGAGCGCCCCGACTCCTGCCGCGATCAGCGAGATCCAGGAGACAAAGAAGTTTCCGATTTGCACCAACGCTCCGAGTTCGGGTGACGCCCCGATTATGGGGCTCTCGCAAGCCCCGTGCAAATCTTTTTGACCGCTGTTGTAACGGGATGAGCCATGTAACGCATCGTGACTGCTGTTGCGCGCACATCGCGCAGACTGTCTTTCACGCGATAGCAGGCGTGTGTCCGTGAGAGCCAAGAGGAGCGGCATGAAGGGAGGAATTCGCATCGCGATCGCGTGTACGGGGCTGCTGCTCGCGGGTCCGGTGAGCGGGAGCGCACAAACCGCATTTCGCGAGACCGGCGCCATTACAGTCGGCGGGTACCTCGTGTGGGTACGCGGCACGAACGCAAAGGTTGTCGAGCTCTTCGTGGGACGCGGGTATCGCGATGCGTTCGCAAAGCCGCACGACATGGATGAGGCGAGGCTGCAACAGTGGATCGATAGCGTACGTGCGGTTCAACCCGTTCCAGCGGATGACTCGACCTCTCCGGACGCGCAGCTCAGGGGCACGTCGCTGGGCCCGGATGTGACGATGCTGCGTCGCGTGGGCGGGTCGTATTCGGGATTGCGCGTGCTGGTGAGCGGTGAGGAGCCGATTCGAATGGCGGAGCCGACCGCGCGGGACTTCATCGCGATGCTCGACTCGGCCGCGCGCGTGACGCGTGAGCTGTCGGTGCCACCGCCAACGATCATGGCGAGTATGCCGATACGGGATGCTGCCCCTCGAGCGGACGAGCGGAGACTCGCGCCAGCTCCGGCGAGCGCGATGGGCCCGTCCACGTCGGAGGCTCCTCCCGAGCTCGTGCTCGAGGGGCCGAGCGGTGGAGTGGGGCCGGTGGGCGATGGTCCTCGTCTGTCGGCGCTGCCGGCACCCTCGATAATGTCGCCCGCGCGCGTGGTTGCGGTGGCGCAGGTGACGACGGTGGAACCGGAGTCTCCGCCCGCGGTGGCGCCAGCGGTCGTCGCGCCAGTCGTCGCGCCAGTCGTCGCACCAGTCGTCGCACCAGTCGTCACTGCGCCGCGCGATACCATCGTCCCCCCGCACGTCGACATGCCGTCGGACAAGCTCATCCGCACGCCGCTCGGGCCGTTCACGATTCCGGGCGCGCTGCTCAGCGATCGCGACAAGGAAGCGAGGTACTGCTACACGCAGCTCGGGCTCAAGTACAATCCCGATCTCAAGGGCGAGATTACCGTCAAGCTCTCGCTCCGCACCGACGGCGCGGTGGAGGAGGCGGTGGTCACCAAGCGGAGTTGGCAGGGGATTAGTGCGGGCGAGGTGGAAGCGTGCGTGCGCGCGCTGGCGCACGACTGGACCTTTGCGTCGAACGATCCGTCCATCACCGACGGCGCCAAGAGCCTGACGTTCAGCTTCACGCCCTGACGCGCGCGCCAGGCGCGGCGCGAAACACAACGCGTGCTCCGGCCGTAAGGTTTTCTGAACCCGCCTTCACCTGGAGCGCGCATGTTGAGTCTCATCGGAATCGGAATCTCGATCGCGGTCTCCGTGATCGCCTACATCCAGACGCGCGACTTCGTGCGCCGTCGCCTTCGCTATGTCGACAAGGTCCAGACACCGATCGCGCCGTGGGTTGCCGGTCTCGCCGTCGCGCTCATCGGATTGCCGATCGCCGCCTTTCTTCCCTTCGTCGGCATCGGAACCGCGATCGTGCTCGGTGCGAGCGTCGGAACGGGCGTGGCGCACGGCGTGCGCGACATCAAGCGGGGCGGATCGGAGCTCTATCTTCCGAAGTAGTCACGGCTCGCGTGTGACCGCGCGCTCGAGCTTGCCTCGCGAGCGACCCGCCGGACGATCTTGAGCACCTGGAGCCCGTGCAGCCGATGCGGCGCTCCGAACCCTTCATTCGACTGGCGGCAATGCTCCCGATACTCCGTCGCGCTGCACTCGCAGCGGCGCTACTCGCGCTCGCGCGCGGATGGTTCCAGCGCACGGAGATTCCTGCCGCGTACTCCTCGTATGGCAAGTCTGGTAGCTCGGATCGCAGCGCCATTCAGCAAGAAGGCCCGGCTCACACGCCGGGCCTTTTTGCTGTCAACAGATTGCAAAACGGTGTCAACAGACCATTGCGAGCGGCGGAACGCGCGATATGTTCCTGCTCCCGCAGTGATGTTACATCCGCGTACCGATCTTCACGACGAAGATCCGCATCATTTTCCCCCTCGGAGGACGGCTCATGACACTCCCCCGGTGTGCATTGCGCCACCAGTCAGAATCGAGCAGGCGCGCACGCCAACCGTCACGGCTTGGCTGGTTGACGACGCTCGCGATCATTACGGCGCTCTCGAGCGCCATCTCCGGAACGGCGCGCGCGCAAAGCGCGTCGATCTCCGGTACCGTCACCGATGCGGCGAGCGCGCCCGTCGTTGCCGCGCAGGTCTCGATCCCCGGCACCCGGTTGGCCACGGCCACGGATGCGAACGGCCGCTTTCGCCTTACGGGCCTCACCGATCCTGTCGGGACGGCGGTGAGTCTCGTCGCCCGCCGCATCGGCTACTCGTCTGCCACCGTGCAGGTGCACGTCGGCGACGAGAACGTCGCCATCAAGCTCACACAGGCGGCGGTCTCGCTGAACGAGGTCGTCGTGACCGGTACCCCAGGCAGCACGCAGCGCCGAGCGCTGGGCGTGGATGTCGCGCAGATCGATGCGTCGACCCTCGTGCAGAAGGCGCCGATCACCGATGTGCAGTCGCTGCTCAATGGACGCACGCCGGGCGTGACACTGCTCGCCAACTCCGGCGTGGTTGGTGCCGGCTCGACGGTCCGCATCCGCGGCGTGTCGAGCTTCTCCCTCACGAATCAGCCGCTCATCTACGTCGATGGCGTACGCGTCGACAACTCGCAGTCGACCGGCGTGCAGAACCAGAGCTTCGGGGCGGCGACGACCACGCGCTGGAACGACTTCAATCCCGATGACATCGAGAGCATCGAGATCGTGAAGGGTCCGGCCGCGACGACGCTCTACGGAACCGAAGCCGCGAACGGCGTCATCCAGATCATCACCAAGAAGGGCGCGATCGGAAAGACGGCGTGGGATTTCAGCACGCGTCAGGGCGCGAACTGGTTCTCCAATCCGCAAGGCCGGCTCTGGACGAACTACGACACGAACAACGGCGACACGCTCAGCATCAACTACACGCAGCTCGAGAAGAATCTCGCGGCCGCAGGGCAGGGACAGATCTTCCAGAACGGATACCGGCAGAGCTACAACCTCGGACTGGGCGGCGGCACGCCACTGCTCCGATACCACGTCTCTGGAGGGTACGAGAACAACAACGGCGTCGAGTCGTCGAACAACGACCATCTCTACACGGGTCGCGCCAGTCTCGGGATCTTCCCCAACGACAAGCTCGACATCGCCGTCGATGCCGGGTACACGGTCAACAAGACCAACCTGGCCGCGGAAGCAGGATACGGCGGCACCACCTGGACGACGTATTACGCAGACCCCGCCAACATCGGAACCGATCATCTCGGATTCCTTTCCGGGCTGCCGTCCTCCTATCACGAGCAGTATCAGCTCTTCCAGAACGTGAACAGATTCACGGGCAGCGTCGCGGTGAATCATCGCCCGTTCTCGTGGTTCAATCAGCGGCTCGTGCTCGGAATCGACAACGGATACGAGGACGGTGAGGAGCTGAGCGCCGTCCATCATGATCTCTCCGACTTCTTCGGCACCGATGCGGACTCGGGGTTCAAGAACGTGGTGACGCGGGACAACCGTCAGTTCACCGCGAGCTATGTCGGCAACGTCTTGGTGCCCGTGACGAGCAGCATCACGTCGACCACTTCGCTCGGCGGCGACGTCATCAAGCGCGATGGAAAATATGTAAACGGGTCGGGGTCCGATTTCCCTGCTCCCGGCTTGTCGTCGCTGTCGTCGACGACGGCGGCTCGTACCAGCACCGAAAGCGATACGCTCGACAACACCGTCGGCGTGTTTGCCCAGGAAGAACTGGCGTGGCGCGACCGCGTGTTCATCACGGGCGGCGTGCGCCTCGACAACAACAGCTCCTTCGGATCGAAGTTCAGGAACGTCTATTACCCGAAGGTGAGTGGCGCCTGGGTGCTCAGCGAAGAGCCGTTCTTCCACCTTCCCGCGGTGAACACGCTGAAGTTGCGAGCGGCCTACGGCGAGTCGGGGCAGGCTCCGCTTCCGTATTCATCCGACAGCACGTTCTGCTCGGTGGCCGGACCGTTCGGAGCTGCCTTTACCCCGTGCCACTACGGCAATCCGAATCTCGGTCCGGAGCGCGGCTACGAAACGGAGATGGGCTTCGATGCCGGGCTATTTCACGATCGCGCCGGAATCGAGTTCACGTACTACTTCGGCGGGACGAGAGACGCGATTCTCGAGGAGCAAATTGCTCCTTCACTCGGCTATCCGGGATCGAAGCTGGTCAATGCGGGCGCGCTCACCAAGCACGGTGTGGAGCTCGCGCTGCACGGCATTCCCTATCAGACGAAGAACACCGAATGGACTCTCGGCCTGAACATCTCCACTGCCGACAACAAGGTGACGGATCTGAACGGTGCCGCGTTCCTGCAGGCGTCCACCAACGTACGGCACGTCGTGGGCTTTCCCGTGGGCGCGTGGTGGGTGAAGAAAGTGACGGGCTCGACGCTCAACGCCGATGGCAGCGTTACGGATGTGACCTGCGATGACGGCAACGGGGCGAACGTCAGTTGCGCGAATGCACCGGTGCTGTACGCCGGACGGACGCTTCCGAATTTCGAGGGATCGGCCACGTCGACGCTTCGCTTTTTCAAGAATTTCCAGTTCTTCGTCATGCTCGACAGCAAGCGGGGCTACAAGAAGCTCGACGGCAACGCACGCGTTCGCTGCCACATTTTCGACGAGTGCCAGTCCAACTGGTACCCGCAGGGCTTCGATCCCGCATTGCTTGGCGCGGAGACCAGCAGCTCGTTCTACAGTGACATCATCAACGATGCGAGCTTCGTGAAGCTTCGCGAGGTCTCGCTCTCGTACACGCTTCCGGAAAGCTGGGCATCGACCTTCCGCGCGACAGGCGCGACGATCTCGGTTGCCGGTCGTAATCTGCACACGTGGACGAAGTATCCCGGCCTCGATCCTGAGGGATCGTTCCAGGGCGGTTCGCGCGGATTCGGACAGTGGGAGCAGGACGTGACTCCGCAGCTGATGCAGTTCGTCACGACCATTCATCTGACCTTCTAGAGGTTTCCCACATGTCACCCGACCTACACAGGCCAAATCACATGCAGAGACATTCAGCGCGTTCTTCGCGCACGAAGGCTTGGGCATTTCTCTCGATTGCGGTGCTCTGCACGGCGGTCGCGTGCAGCAACCTGCTCGACGTGAAATCACCCGATGCCATCAATGCGAATTCGCTCGACAATCCGCTGATCGCCGAACAAACGGTGAACGCCAGCATCGGAGATTTCGACTGCGCGCTCTCCACCTACGTCGTCGCGTCGGGGCTGATGAGCGGCGAGCTCACGGATGCCACGCTCACGGCATCGAGGTGGTCGTACGATCGGCGCGACATCGATCCGAACGAATCGGCGTACTCCACGAACGATTGTCTGGAATCGGACCTGGGAACATACACGCCGATCTCCACCGCGCGGTTCACCGCGGATCGCATCCTCGCGCTGCTCGAAGGCTGGACCGATGACTCGGTACCCAATCGCACGTTCCTGATCGCGGAGGCGGCCTCCTTCGGCGGTTACACGCGCATTCTGCTCGGCGAGGGCTTCTGCAATGCGGCAATCGCCGGCGGGCCTTCTCTGTCATCGGCGGATATCTTCGCACTTGCGACTTCCAAATTCGACACGGCGGTCACTGCTGCGCAGGCCGCGCTGGATGCGGCTGTGAGCGCCGAGGATGCCGACGCCGCGGGCAAGGATTCCAGTGTGCTCTATCTCGCGCTGGTCGGCAGGGCGCGCGCAGAGCTGGACGCCGGCCAAACCGCGCCGGCGATTGCAGACGCGTCGCGGGTGCCAAATGGATTCGTGTACAACGCGACGTATGATGCGACCACGGACTACCGAACGAATCATGTCTACACGGAGAGCAACGCGGATCAGACGGTTTCCGTCGCCCCCCCGTACGAAACGCTCGGCGATCCGCGAGTTCAGGTGACGAACGAGCACAGCACGGCCTCTGACGAGAAGACACCGCTCTTCACCCAGGGCAAGTACGCCGATGGCTCCGCCTCGATTCCGATCGCGAGCTACATCGAAGCTCAGTTGATCATCGCCGAAGCAACCGGCGGTTCCGGTGCGATCACGATTTTGAACAATCTTCGCTCCTCTGCCGGACTTGGAGCGCTTGCTTCGTCGAGCGATCCGGATGTCATCAAGGCGGACATCGCATCGGAACGCGCGCGCTGGCTGTGGCTGGAAGGGCAGCATCTGTACGACGTACGGCGGCTCGGGTTGCCGCTGGTGCCCGCCGCCGGTGCGAGCTACTCGATCTACTATCACAAGGGCGGCTCCTACGGCTCGGAAACGTGCATGCCGATTCCTGCGGCGGAGACGAACAACAATCCCAATGCGCGAGGCGGCTGATCGTCGAAGGCTCACTGCAGTATGAAGGAGAAACGGGGAGGCGCCAATCAGCGCCTCCCCGTTTCACATCTCTTCGCGACGGCGCGAAAGATTCGCTCCTACATGTTCTCGATCATCGCCTTCGCGAACTCGCTCGTCTTGAGAAGCGTCGCACCCTTCATCTGCCGCTCGAAGTCGTACGTCACGCGCTTCTGGCCGATGGTCTTCTCGAGCGACGAGAGGATGCGATCTGCCGCCTCAGCCCAGCCGAGGTGGCGAAACATCATCTCTCCACTCAGGATCACCGAGCCGGGATTCACCTTGTCTTGTCCCGCGTACTTGGGCGCGGTGCCGTGCGTCGCCTCGAATATCGCGTGTCCGGACTGATAATTGATGTTCGCGCCCGGTGCGATGCCGATCCCGCCCACCTGTGCCGCCAGCGCGTCCGAGATGTAGTCGCCGTTCAGGTTCATCGTCGCGATCACACTGTACTCGCGCGGGCGCGTGAGAAGCTGCTGCAGGAATGCGTCGGCGATCACGTCCTTGATCACCACGCCCCCCGGAAGCGTGAGCCATGGTCCGCCGTCGAGCTCCGTCGCGCCGTACTCCTTCTTCGCGAGCTCGTAGCCCCAGTCACGGAAGCCGCCCTCCGTGTATTTCATGATGTTGCCCTTGTGCACCAGCGTCACGCTCGGGAGCGAATGCGTGATCGCGTAGTCGATCGCGGCGCGGATCAGGCGCTTGCTTCCTTCCTCGGAGATCGGCTTGATTCCGATCGCGCTCGTGTCCGGAAAGCGGATCGTCTGGACGCCCATCTCACCCCGCAGGAACTCGATCACCTGCTTCGCCTCGGCAGACTGCGCCCTCCACTCGATTCCCGCGTAGATGTCTTCCGTGTTCTCGCGAAAGATGATCATGTTCACGTCCTCGGGCGCCTTCACCGGGGAGGGCACACCGGTGAACCAGCGCACGGGGCGCACACACGCGTACAGATCGAGCTTCTGCCGGAGAGCGACATTCAGCGAGCGGAAGCCACCCCCCACCGGAGTCGTGAGCGGGCCCTTGATCGACACCAGATGATGATCCAGCGCCGCCAGCGTATCATCCGGCAGCCAGTTGTTGACGGTATTCTTCGCCTTCTCTCCAGCCAGCACCTCGAACCACTCGATCCTTCGCGCATTTCCGTAGGCGGCCCGTACGGCGCCGTCGAATACCATTCGTGAGGCGTGCCAAATGTCGGGTCCCGTTCCGTCGCCCTCGATGAACGGAATGATCGGCTGGGCGGGGACTTGCAGCACCCCGTCCCGCATTGTGATCGTTTCACCTTGCGTGGGCGGCTTCAATGTCTCGTAATCAGGTGCGGTGGACGTCGTCATGAGATCTCGGCTCCTGCGTCGATGAGTGCCAATGCGCGAAATGTGCTGACGGAGCACGTGAACGGCAACGAGGCCACCGCGCGGGCGGCGCTGGCGATCGCCGATACGTTCGACTCGTTCGTCGCGCGCTTTGCGGCGATCACGCGCGGCGTGCGCGATCGCTTCGAGCGACGCGACTGGATTGGCACGCAGGACGATGCCGCGGCGCGCCTGGCGCTCTATCGCACGCACGTGCTCCGTGCACTCGAAGACGTACGCCACGAGCTGGGCCCGCTCGCCACCGACGTCGCGACCTGGGAAGAGGTGAAGTGGCTGCATGGCGCACTCATCGTCGATCGCGACGACTGCGAGATCGCCGAGACGTTCTTCAGCTCCGTCACGCGGCGCGTGTTCACGACCGTGGGTGTGAACACGCACGTCGAGTACGTGCTGCCCGAGGCGAACCCAGAGCCCCGCGGAGACGAGCAGCCGATCTCACGCTGCTACTCGCTCGACGGCGGCGTGCGTTCGGCGCTCGACACGTTGCTCTCCGACCTCGCGTGGAGCGTGCCCTACGCGCATGCCGAGCGCGACGTGGAGCTCGCGGCCGAGCGCGTCGAGCTGGCCATGCGGGCGGCGGCGATCGCCTCGTCCGGGAGTGAGCTCGAGGTACTCGTGCCGATCTTTTTTCGCAACAAGGGCGCGTACGTCATCGCACGGGTGAAGAACCGCGACGCGTGGATTCCCATAGTGCTGCCGCTGCTTCATGGTCCGGACGGGATCGTCGTCGATGCGGTGCTCACCACCTCGGACGAGGTCAGCATCGTCTTTGGCTTCAGCTGGTCCTACTTCTTCGTCGAGACCGATCGGCCGAGTGCGGTGGTCGAGTTCCTCGCGTCCATCATGCCGCTCAAGCGCATCGACGAGTTGTACAACGCGATCGGCTTCAACAAGCATGGCAAGACGGAGCTCTACCGCAGCCTTGTCGCACACATGACGCGGGCCGAGGCTCGGTTCGACTTTGCCGAGGGCGATGAAGGGCTGGTGATGAGCGTCTTCACCCTGCCATCGCTCAACGTGGTGTTCAAGATCATCAAGGACCGATTCGGACATCCCAAGCGCATCACCCGCACCGGCGTGCTCGGCAAGTATCATCTCGTGTTCGTGCGCGATCGCGTGGGGCGCCTTGCCGACGCGCAGGAGTTCGAGCATCTCGCCTTTCCCCGGCGTCTCTTTCCGGATGAGCTGCTCGAGCATCTTCGCGCCGTGGCGCCCTCGATCGTGCGCGTGGAAGGCGAGCACGTGATCATCGCGCATTTGTACACGGAGCGACGCGTCACGCCGCTCAACGTGTTTCTCCGCGACGCCTCGGCCGAAGCGGCGGCCGATGCGATTCTCGACTACGGTGCTGCGATCAAGGATCTCGCTGCGGCCAACATCTTCACGGGAGACATGCTGCTCAAAAACTTCGGCGTCAGCCGTCACGGTCGAGTCATCTTCTACGACTATGATGAGCTTTGTCTGCTCACCGAGTGCAACATCCGCTCGCTTCCGCAGCCCCGCACCGACGAGGAGGAGATGGCCGCGGAGCCGTGGTACTATGTTGGTGAGCTCGACGTCTTTCCGGAGGAGTTCGCCGCCTTCCTCGTTCCGTCCGGGCCGCTGCGGGATGTCTTCCTCGGTGCGCACGCCGATCTGCTCACGGTGGAATACTGGCGCCGCATGCAGCAGCGACAGCGTGATGGCGAGGTTGTGGATGTATTCCCGTACAGCGCGGCACGCCGATTGGAGCGCAAATAGTGTCAACTTCCGACAAATTCGATGTGGTGATCGTGGGACTCGGCGCAATGGGGAGCGCGGCGCTCTACCACCTCGCATCGCGCGGCGTGAAGGTGCTCGGCATCGACCGCTTCGTGACTCCGCACATTCATGGCTCGACGCACGGCCGCACGCGCATCATCCGCGAGGCGTACTACGAGCATCCGTGCTACGTGCCGATCGTGCAGCGCGCGTACGAGCTGTGGGCGTCACTCGAGAAGGAAATCGGCGAGCAGCTGTTCGTGCAGACCGGCGGTCTGATGGTTGGGCCGCCGGAAGGTGAGCTCTTCGAGGGTGCGCTGCGAAGCGCGACGGAGCACGGGCTCGCCCACACGATTCTCGAGCCGTCCCAGGTCCACGCGCGCTTCCCGGGCTTTCGCGTGCCCGAAGGGTCGATGGCCCTCCATGAGCCGCGTGCGGGGCTGCTCTTTCCCGAGAAGTGCGTCGAGGCGCACCTCGCGCTCGCGATGCGCGCCGGAGCAACGATCCGAAGCGGTGTCACGGTGACGGACTGGAACGCGGATGACACCGTGCGCATCGGGACCGACGCGGGCGAGCTCCGCGCGCGCACGCTCATCCTCGCGGCGGGGCCGTGGCTTCCGGCGCTCGTCCCCGATCTCGAGCTTCCCCTCGAGGTCGAGCGCCAGCTCTTTCATTGGTTCGAGCCCGCGTCGCATCGCGAGTGGTACGATGCGGCGCACTCGCCGATCTCACTCATCGAGTACGCAGACGGGCGCTTCTTTGCGACCTTCCCAGATGTCGGCCACGGCGTGAAAGCGGGCGTCCATCACGAGGGCTCCGTGATCGACATCGATGCTCCGCGCGCACCCGCGACCGAAGCCGAGGGGGCGGAGCTGCAGGCGCTTCTCTCGCGCTACCTGCCGCAGGCGGCCGGACGCATTCTCGATCGGGCCACGTGCGTCTACACGAACACGCCCGATCACGATTTCTTGCTCGACCACCATCCAGCGCATGCCAACGTGCTCATCGCGAGCCCATGCTCGGGGCACGGCTTCAAGTTCTCGAGCGCGATCGGCGAGATCCTGGCGGACATGGCGACCACAGGAAAGACGGGCTTCGACCTGAGCCCATTTGCGATCTCGCGCTTTCAGGCGCCCGCTCGGTAGTCAGCGTCGTCCCGGCAGTGACGCTGGGTTGAGCAGCGCCTCCACCGCGGTTCTGGTTTTCGAGTCACGAAGCGAGCTCGCAACGGCGCGGAGCGATGGATCGCGCAGCTCTGCCGGGAGTTGAGCGAGTGCGCGCACTGACCACTCGCGCACGTACGGCCTCGCATCATCGAGCGCGCCGACC
>DASXQD010000118.1:0-6079 GCA_036493195.1 Gemmatimonadaceae bacterium
CTCATCCGCAGCTTCCTCAAGCTTCTCGATGTCGACCTCGGCTTTCGTCCGGATATGGTGACGGCAATTCGAATCGACCCCGACCAGCAGATTCTCGATTCGCAATCACGATTCAGCGCGTACGTGAACGAGGCGCTTCGACTCACGAAGGCGTTGCCTGGGGTGAAAGCCGCCGCCATTGCCGATGGCCTCCCGCTCGGCAAGAATCGAACGTGGTATGTGCGCGCACAGGGCGAGTCGGACAAGCGTGGGCACAATGCGACGGCGTACGTGCGCCTGACGACAGATGGACTTGTAGACGCGATGGGGATGCGCCTCATATCCGGACGCGACATCGCGGCCACGGACGATTCGGCCAGCGCGCCAGTGGTGATGATCAACCAATCGATGGCGCGTGCACTCTGGCCCGGACAGGACGCGATCGGTAAGCTCGCGATGATCGACACCACGCGGCGGGTGGTCGGCGTCGTCAACGACGTGCGCCATCTGAGTCTCGATCAGGCCGCCGGATACGAGTTCTACATCCCGTTCCGCCAGATCGTCGACTACCCCATCGTCGATCTCATTGTGCGCAGCCCGCTGCCCGCGACATCGCTCGCGAAGAGCATTCGCGCCGCGCTCGCGCCGATCGCGCCGAACATCGCGCTCAATGAGGTGCAGACGCTCGGCGATGTCGTCGATCGCTCCGTATCGCCACGTCGCTTCTTCACGATGCTGCTCGGCGCCTTTGCAGCGTTCGCGCTCGCACTCGCCCTGTTCGGGATCTACGGCGTGATCTCGTACACTGTCGCGCACCAGCAGCAGGAGATCGGCGTCCGCATGGCGCTCGGCGCCACCCAGCATGTGGTGCAGCGAAAGATTCTCGGTGAGACGCTCGGGCTTGCGATCATCGGAATTGCGGTCGGCACCGGCGCATCGTGGATCGGCGCGAGGCTCCTTCGCAGCCAGCTCTTCGGCGTGACCTCGACGGATCCAGCGACCTTCGTCGCGATGATCATCGTCGTCACCGCAGTCGCGCTCCTCAGCGGCTACCTTCCTGCGCGCCGAGCGTCGCTCATCGATCCCACGGTGGCGTTTCGATCGGGGTGAGATTCGGCCGCTGGTCGGCGATCGCCGACTGCAGGGTCAGCGTGAGCTCTTCGCGAACGGATGCGCTTCCGTGTTGAAGACGTGATCTCGCAGGTCCACGGCGTCGGGTTTTGCAAAGAGGAGATACAGATACTTGAGCGTTTCCGCGAGAAAGTAGCTCTCCATCGCATCGCGTTGCGTGTGCGCCTTCACGCCCGAGAGTGCCGCGTATCCGACGTCGGTCCTGCAACATGCGACGAGGTCGCGCAGAAAGGTGCGACCCATCTCCCGGTATCGCCGGTCGCCCGTGAAGTGATTGAGATAGTACGCGGATTCGATGATCTCCGGACGCAGCTCGTAGCCGTCGTCCACGATCGTCATCGAACGGTAGTCGATCGTCTCGGGCTCCACGCCGAACGTCGTCCACATTTTGAAAGTGGAAGTTTGCAGCCGACGGGCTCGGTCGAGATCGCCTGAGAGCGCGAGTGTGCCAGGAAAGAAGGCTGCCAGCGCCTCGAAGTGGTGGCCCAGCCGCGCCCCGCTGTACATGTTCGCCTGCCCGTACCACAGACTTCCGGAGACGTTCTCGCCCAGATGCTCGTTTGCGGCGCGAGAGCTGGCCTCCCACATTCGTTTGCAGTCCTGATCGCCGAAAAGGAGCCACGCCTTGAGCAGGTACTCGTAGTACGAATCGATGCCGCCGCCGATGTGGCTGGTGCTGTCGGTCCACGCGCCCGTCTCGACATCGATGGAAGAGCCCACGAGTCCGAGTGGAGACCGGCGCGCATAGAGTGCGACGACTGCGCGCTTGGCCTTGTCGTAGTAAACCGGATTTCCCGTGAGGTGGCTCAACGTGCCGAACTCGAGCAGCAGTGTGCCCACCTCGGCAGGATTCGTGTGCGGATTGCGCACCTTTCCGGTCCTGAGATTCACCTCCACGTACGGCATCCCGGTGGGCGAGTTGAACGCGGGAAGGAGGCGCGTGCCGAGATCCTGTGCGAGCGTCAGGAGGCGCTTGTCTCCGCTGAGCTGGTAGCCGCTCAGAAGGCCGCCCAGCAGCCGGATGGTGATCTCGAAATTCTTGACGTAGATGTCCTGATCGAACGAGAGCGTCGTGTCGATCAGCTCACGTGCTTCGCGCGCGTCGTCCACGAGTCCCATCAGGATCATCGTGTCGAGCGCATCGACTGGTGTCATCAACAACGAGTGGCCGTACCAGTCGTGATAGCTCTTGCTCAGCGGCAAGAGCTCGTCGTGTCCCCAGGCGTAGCGCTTGTAGCCGCTCCACGCGTGCACGAACTCCCGTCGTACAGCGGCCGCCGTCACCGAATCAGCGGTTGTGGCCGTGGTCGCGTGGGTATTCGTCGTGCCCTGCGCGCGGGAAGCTGACGACGAGAAGATCGCGCAGACTGCGATGATGGCGCAGCTCAATGCACGCATATTTCGCGGGATTACGTTGATCCCTTGTCCTTCGGAACGTCGGCGCCTGTTTCGAGCGCCAGCCGAGTCGTGATCGCTTCCATCTGCTGTCCACGCAGTCGCGCCCAGCGCGGAAGTCGCAGCGTGGCATTCGCAAAATATCCGGCGCCGAATAACGCCAACAACAAATCGGGCACGGTAGCGAGCTGGCCAACTCCTCCGGCCGTGATGAGGGCGCTGATGCCCATGCTCGTCATCGCGGCTCCCAGAATGACTGACACGGGGAAGTTTCCCTTTCTCGTCAACAGTCGAAGGCGATGGCCGGTTGCCGTCGGCTCGAGCAGCGCCTGCAGATTGCCGTTCGTCCACTGGCGAAACGATCCGCTCGAGCTCACGATTCCACGTGCGCGGAACACCTCGCGCAGCTCGACGACGAGGCGCTCCCACTCATCATCGGTGAGTCGCCGGCCGAGATCGATCGTGCGCTCGACGCCCATCGGCAGTCCGAGGAACTTGCGAGTGCCGGCCCGCGGCCTGACATCCAGCGACTTCGCGGCACGGTCTACGGCCTCGGGCGCGATGCCCACCTCGCGGCCGATGGCCTGCAGCTCGGCGAGAGACATCCCCTCCTCACCGCTTCGCTGGAGCGATGCACCCTGCGGTCCTTCAGAAGCCTTCTGAAAGATCTCTGCGATCTCGTCATCGTTGTATCGGCGGTCAGGCATGTCCATGAATGAATCGCTCAGCGACGAGCGCGGCGCAATTCCGGCCATCCGGATGTAACGCGCGATCCACTGCCCGGGTCCCTCCTGGAACACGCCCGTGATCGACGCCATGTTCATTGTCACTCCAGAGGGCGACTGATGATTCAGACGTTTCGAATCCTGGCGATCGGCGCGCTATCGGTGGCCATGGGTTGCAGGGAGCCGACGAGCGCAAGCATAGCGTCCGCCGTGAGCGGCTCGTGGGTGCGTGTCGACGAACATCCCAAGAGCGAGTTCGAGATGTCGCTCGTCGCGACCGGAACGTCGCTGTCGGGGAGGGGAGATTTAGACGTGGAAGCCGGGCCCCAGGGAACGATGACAATCGTGGGAGCCGTTTCGGGAGATACCGTGAACCTCGACTTCACATTGTCGACCGAGCTCCCTGATCCTGCCGTGGTGAGTACCGGCCACTTCGAAGGGGGTCTGGTTTTCGGAGTATTACGGGGAAGGACCGTCTTCTACAGCCAGCCCGCCGATATTTCCTTTGGTCCCACCGTGTTCGTCCGAAAGCATTGACGAAAAAAGCGCCGCGGCAACTCGCCGCGGCGCTCTCGTTCAACGTGCATCACGCGAGCACCTTACACCGTCGCGTGCACCTCTCCGTGCTCCTCGGCTTCTTCCATCAGCGTTGGCTTCGACGGCGTAGTCTTCCCGCCCTCCGGCTCCAGCGCGATCGCGAACACTTCATCGAGCGTGCTCACCGTGTGGAACGTGAGACTCTTGCGCACCTCGTCCGGAATGTCTTCCATGTCCGCCTCGTTGTTTTTCGGCAGGATGATGGTCGTGATCCCCGCACGGTGCGCACCCAGCACCTTCTCCTTGAGACCGCCGATCGGCAGCACCCTGCCGCGCAGCGTCGTCTCGCCCGTCATGGCCACGTCCTTGCGAACCTTCCGGCCCGACATGGCGGAGACGAGCGCGGTGGAGATCGCGCAGCCTGCCGATGGCCCGTCCTTCGGAATCGCTCCCGCAGGCACGTGTACGTGGACTTCGATCGATCCCAGTCTGTCGACCGGGATTCTGAGCTGCGCCGCATGCGTAGCCGCATACGTGAGCGCCGCCCGCGCAGACTCCTTCATCACATCGCCGAGCTGGCCAGTGAGAATGAGCGACACGTTCCCCCATCCTTCCACCTGCACCTCGCCATCCGACGAACGTGGCGCGTACAGCCGACGGATTGCCGCCTCCACGAACATGATGTCGCCGCCCATCGGCGTGTAGTACATCCCCGTCGCCACGCCAACCTCGTTCATCTCGGCCGCATGCTCCGGGTGCACCTTCGGGCGGCCCAGCAGCTCCCGCACATCTTCGGGCGAGATCGTGAGCGATGAGATTTCGTTCGCCGCGATCTTGCGCGCCACCTTGCGCGCCACCGCGCCAACCTGTCGCTCGAGCTGGCGCACACCGCTCTCACGAGTGTACCGCGTGACGATCGACATCACTGCGTCATCTGTGAAGCTCACGTTCTTGTCCTTGAGCCCCGCCTCCTCCAGCTGCCGCGGCACGAGATACTTCTTCGCGATCTCTGCCTTCTCGCGCTCGGTGTAGCCCGAGAAATCCACGACCTCCATGCGGTCCAGCAACGGCGCCGGAATGTTCTGAATGAAGTTCGCCGTCGCGATGAAGAGCACCTCGCTCAGATCGAACGGAACGTTCAGATAGTGATCGGTGAAGCTGTCGTTCTGCGCAGGATCGAGCACCTCGAGCAGCGCGCTCGATGGATCGCCCTGGTACGACACGCCGAGCTTGTCCACTTCATCCAGCAGAAAGACGGGGTTCTTCGTTCCCGCCTGCTTCATCCCCTGGATGATGCGCCCCGGCATCGCGCCCACGTAGGTGCGACGGTGACCGCGAATGTCCGCCTCATCGCGCGCGCCGCCGAGCGCCGCGCGAATGTACTCGCGTCCGAGCGAGCGCGCGATCGACTTCGCGATCGACGTCTTGCCCACGCCCGGAGGTCCGACGAAGAGAAGGATCGGTCCCTTCGCCATCGCGCGGGCCTTCACTTCCTTCGCGTCGGTAATCGGACGGTCGTCGCCCTCCACGGGATTCTCCTTCGAGATCACCGTGTCCGCCACTTCATTGAGCTCGGCCTTGAGCTTGGCCGCCGGTACCTCGCCCGTACGTGCGGCTTCATCGGACAGCTCCTGTGCGCGCAGCTGTCTGACCGCGAGAAACTCGAGCACGCGGTCTTTCACATCCGGAAGGCCGTAGTGGTCCTCGTCGAGCACCTCGCTTGCGTGCCGCAGATCGAGATTGTCATCGGAGCGCGTGTTCCACGGCAGCTCGGCGACCCACTCGAGATAGGTGCGAATCACCTGCGCTTCCATCGACTCGCGGCCCGACCGCTCGAGGCGGCCAAGCTCGCGCTCGACCTCCTGACGCGCCGACTTCGGCAGATCGAGCTTGGTCAGCTTCTCGCGAAGCTCCTCGATCTCGCGGCTCTGGTCGTCGTCGCCGAGCTCTTTCTGGATCGCCTTCATCTGCTCGCGCAGATACATCTCGCGCTGGCGAGTCCCGAGCTCTTCCTGCACCTGCGATTTGATCTCTTCCTGCGCTTCGAGCAATCCGATCTGGCGCTGAACGTGCACGAGCACGCGGCGCAGCCGCTCCTCGACGCTCAACGTCTCGAGCAGCCCCTGCTTTTCCGCAACGGAGAGCTCGATATATCCTGCGACGAGGTCGGCGAACTTGCCCGGATCGGTGACGGAATCGAGTACCTGGTGTACGACTTCCTCGGGAAGACCGCGCTTCTCGCCCAGCTCGGCTGCGCGCTCGCGGATTTCCTTGTGAAGGGCTTCGAACGCGCTATCGTGCTCGTCCAGCGC
>DASXQD010000119.1:0-13235 GCA_036493195.1 Gemmatimonadaceae bacterium
CCATCGCCCGTGAGCAATGTCGGATACGACTGAAACGCGTTCGCGATGCGTCCGCGCGCCCGTTCCGTCGCGATCGAGTCCGCGGCCACGAACCGCACCGCGCCACTCGAGTCGAAGACAACGGCCATGGAAAGCGGACCGAATCCGGGACCAGCGAGCTCGCGTCCACCGGTCACGAGCCAACCCCACGGAAGCATGCGGCTGAATTGACCGGCATTCACTGCTACGAGCGCACTGTCGCCCGTACTGTCGACGGACCAGGTGGGATCGAGGTTCTGGCCCTGTCCGAGTTGCAGTGCGAAACGATGGCGAGCCGGATCGATGCGCACGACCACGAGCTTCGTGCGCCATCCCTCGCCCGGCGCGGAGAGCTCCGCGTCTCCCCACTCGATGCCGGGGCTTGCCGCGCGCCAGCGGAGCGCCGAGCTCAGCGTGGGCTCGGGCGCCGCCCAACGCGCGGGAGCCTGGTCCGCCTGCCACCACTCGCGCCACGCACCGTTTACGCGAACCGCCAGCGTGTCGCGAGCTGGAGCTCTCGGTGCGAGCAGCACGAGCGCGAGCGAGAGAGCCGACGTCAGTCTCACGCTCGACCTCACGTTCGACCCTCGCATCCCATCAGCCGCCGACCGGGTTCCGCTGGCCGGAGCTGTTGAAGTCCTTGCCCAGCAGCGGCTTGATCTCGGCTTTGCGTGCGTCGATCGCGTGGAGCTCGTCGGGCGAGTAGCCGGATGCCGCCCAGCCAGAGGGCATGAGCGCGTACGCGATCACGCGCTCCTTGAGCCGCGCGTACACGAAGGGCGACACACCGGAGGCTGCCGCGCCCGCGGCCTCCTCGCGATCTTCTTCGGCGTGAACGGCCTTGTAGTCATCCTCGGTGAACTGCGGGCGCGCGAGGCTGTTGCAGCGCTGCTCTCGTGCCTGCTCGGCCTTTCCGAGCGCGGTCATCGAGTCCGTGTACTTCTGGATGTTCTCGCTCTTGCCGGCAGTTGCCTCTGCCATCATCTGCTTCTGGATGGCCATTTGTGCGGTGTCGGCCTTGGCGCGACCGGCCTCGCATTTCGCCTTCTCCGACTGGTACGCGTTCCAACGGCCCATCGCGCTCGTTGGAGGCGCGGACGCGACGTACTTCGCGCGCTCGGCGTTCTCCGCCTTCAGCCCCTTGAGGAAGCCGTCGAGCGCGGATGATGAGATCGCGACCGGATGCTGCCACGCATCCTGCCTTGCCTTTGCGTTCGGATCGCCGGTGCTGCTCGAGCTCGACTCCGTCGAAGCCCCGTTGGCAGCCGTGTCGCCGGTAATTTTATCCTGCACCTTTTTCTTGAGCCGACCGAATTGGGCATGCGATGTGGCCGGCACGGCAAGCGCGACGACAATGACTGCGAGCGCGGCGACACTCGTGCGAGAACTACCCAGCATTGACTCCTCCATCGTGCGCAAGTTGAATGGCGGGATGACGCGTTCGCCCCTCCCCGCAACGGGGCAAAATCTACGAGCGCCGACAACTGTCGCCAGGTAACAATGACCCCGATACCCGGCACACGGGATCGAGCGCCTGTCCTGTTGGGCAGTCGAGTCCTGGGAGAAACGCTCGATGGCCGCGTTTCATCTCGCGCCCGCGCGACTTTCCCGTTATGCATCGTGGGCGAATTCCATCCTGTCAAAACCGCTCGATTGCCCCGACACATTCGGGGCTCGTTTCGTTCATCCCCGGAGGAGCTCATGAAGCTGATAACGTGTGTCATCCGGCCCGAGCGAGTCGCGGCCGTGAAGGAATCGTTGTTCCGTGCCGGGGTCACGGGAATCACGTTGAGTCACGTGACTGGCCATGGCGGAGAGCGCGAAGTGGTGGAGCAGTACCGCGGCTCATCGCTCGTGCTCGAGTTTCACGACAAGGTGAAGATCGAGATGGCGTGCTCGGAGCCATTCGTCGAAGCGACGATTCAGGCGATCGTCGATGCGGCGCGCACCGGCGATGTGGGTGACGGAAAGATCTTCGTTCAGCCGCTCGAGCGCGTGGTGCGAATTCGAACCGGCGAGGCGGACAACGATGCGCTCACACCGATCACGGCGGACGAGGTGCAGGCGCGCGCGAAAGCGGAGCTGCCGGCGGTGGGCGCATGAGCGCGGACGCGGTTGTCTCCGCGGGCGACACCGCCTGGGTGCTCGTCTCGGCGGCGCTCGTGATGCTGATGGTGCCGGGGCTCGCGTTTTTCTATGGTGGCCTCGTACGAAAAAAGAGCACGCTCAACACGCTTATGATGAGCATGGCGGCGCTCGGCGTGATCAGCGTGCAGTGGGTGGTGATCGGGTATTCGCTGGCGTTCTCGCCGGGCAGCCCGATCGTGGGAGGCACGCACTGGGCGGGCTTTGCGCTCGTGGGCGCGAATCCCAACATGACGTACGCGGGGACCATTCCTCACCTCGCGTTCGCGGCGTTCCAGGCGATGTTCGCGGCGATCACGATCGCGCTCGTCTCGGGTGCGGTGGTCGAGCGGATGAAGTTCGGCGTCTATCTGCTCTTCACGATTCTGTGGAGCACGCTGATCTACGATCCGCTCGCGCACTGGGTGTGGGGCGATGGGGGCTGGCTGCACACGCTCGGCGCGCTCGATTTCGCGGGCGGAACGGTCGTCCACATCAGCGCGGGAGTCTCGGCGCTCGTGGCCGCGATCATTCTCGGAAAGCGGCGCGACTTCGGCCGCGCGCCGCTCGTGCCGCACAACGTGCCGTTCACGGTGCTGGGCGCGGGCTTGCTGTGGTTCGGCTGGTTCGGCTTCAACGCCGGATCGGCACTGGCCGCGAATGGCGTCGCGGCGAATGCGTTCGTCACTACGCACACGGCGGCGGCGGCGGCGCTCACGATGTGGATGGTGCTCGATCTCCTTCGCAACCGCCACTGCACAGCGGTGGGCGCGGCGACGGGAGCGGTGGTGGGACTGGTCGCGATCACGCCGGCCGCGGGATTCGTGACACCTTCGGCTGCGATCGCAATCGGCGTGCTCGCGGCGACGGCGAGCTTCTTCGCGATGCAGGCGCGTGCGCGCACGCAGCTCGACGATGCGCTCGACGTGTTCGCCTGCCATGGCGTCGCCGGCATCATGGGCGCGCTCTTGACCGGCGTGTTCGCGACCAGAGGCGTGAACGCAGGTGGCGGCGACGGATGGCTCGCGGGCAATCCGCATCAGATGGTGGTGCAGGTGATCGCGATTCTCGCCACCATCGTGCTTGCGGCGGTGGGAACGGGCGTGCTGCTCACCGTGATCAAGGCGCTCGGCGGGCTGCGCATCTCGCTGGCGGATGAGATCGCGGGAATCGACGTCACGGAGCATGGCGAACGCGCGTACCATGGCGGCGATCTGGGCGAGCTTGCGGGTGGACTGGGCGACAGCATCGTGCTGGCGCACACGGAGGATGGCTCGCGCAGCGCGGCGTGATGCGTCGGGAGCGACGCCCTACTGCCGGCAGACGCCCATGGGATCCGGCTTGGGTTTGTCGACGACTACACGGTGGTCGAGATTGGCCACCGTGAGCGCGAGATCGTGCACGAAGCTCGCGATACGAGCCATGTGCGCGTAGTCGATGTACTCCGGCTCGTCGGTGAGCTGGTGATAGTCCTGGTGCAGTCCGGTGGAAAAGAAGATGATGGGAATGCCGTAGCGCGCGTACATGTAGTGATCGCTGCGGCAATAGATGTTCTCGGGATGACCGGGCGCATCCATCGAGTAGTCGAAGTGCAGCGGCGGATGTTGTGTCTTCCGATTCACGCTCTCGGCCAGATCGCCCAGCTCCGTCGACAGGCGCCGGGAGCCGACGAGGCCAACGACGTTCGGGCCACCGCCCAGGATGTCGGCCGAGTCGCCGCGGCCGATCATGTCGATGTTGAGCTGCGCGACGATGGAGTCGCGGGGAATCGTCGGATGATCGGTGAACCAGCGTGAGCCGAGGAGTCCGAGCTCTTCGCCCGTGTGCCAGACGAAGAGGAGTGAGCGACGGGGATGTGGCCGCTCGCTCGCGAACTTCTGTGCGATCTCGAGCACGGAAACGGTGCCGGAGCCATCATCATCGGCGCCGTTGAATACGGAATCCATGCGTGGCGCGTGCTTCTTCCGAAGCGAGTCGACGTCTACGTGAATGAGCGCGAGCTGCTGCACGCTGGGGACGGCGTTGTCGATCGACTTGCCGCGCATCTCCCACGCCTGTTCGTTCGCTGCGCGCACCGAATCGTGATCGAGCGGCACGTCGCGCGTGCCGATGTGATCGCTGTGCGCGCCGATCGCAACGTACTCGCCGCGAAGCGATGCGTCAGAGCCGGGGAGAACGGCAATCACGTTGCGCGTGGGACGCACCTCCTCGACCAGCTTGATGGAGCCGTGAATCGTTTGGCCGAGGGTGCCGGAGGTGAGTGAATCAGGGGAGCCGCCGAGGAGCGCGCGCGCGGCGGATCGGGAGATGAGCAGGTGGAGCGGCGCGGCGCTTTCCGGACCGGTGGAGCTCTGTGCGAGCGCGAGCCCGGGTCTCGTCGCGCGCGCGAGGTAATCGGGCGGCGCGCTCTCGAGCATCGGGATGGCGACACCGGCAGCGCCGGCGAAGCGGCTCGTTGGGCGAATGGAGATCGTGTAGAACCGACCGCCGCTCGATGCTGGTCCGGCGCTGAAGATCACGAGCTTGCCGCGCGCCTGGTCCGCGGTGATCCAGGTGCTCGAGTCGGTGAAGACGCCGCCGTAAATGGATTGGGCGCCATCGATATCGCGGGGAGTGCCGCGCACGACGAGGGGCACGAAATCGGAATCGGCGCGCAGCGTTGCAGCGCCTGCGGTAAGCGATGCGTTCTGCGTGAAGTGCCGCAGCACGAGCGGGACGTATTGAAAGTATCCGCCGCTGTCTCCCGCGGGCGCGAGCCCCATGCGCTTGAGCTCCGACGCGATGTACGCGGTGACCTTCTGATGCTCCTCGCTTCCCGCGCGCCGTCCTTTCATCGAATCGTCGGCGATGAGATAGAGGCGCGTCATGAGATCGCCCGTGGTGATGGCGGCCGACGTCGGCTTGGGTGCGTGCTTGAGCGGAAGCGGCGTCTGAGCGGCGAGCGAGCCGCCTAGTGTGAGCGCGAGCGGATATACGAGAGACGAGGGGCGCACCACAAAGTCCTCTTTACATGAATGGTATGGAGCAGCGGACACGACTAACGATGGAGGTCGCGCACGCGCGCGCCAAGTGAGAGCTGCATTGCACCACCTTCTGCAGAGCGCCATGTTCCGCGCATGAAAGTTCAGCGGACTCTTGGCTGCGCACTCGCGCTCGGTGCAATCGCGCCGAACGTCGCGCATGCGCAGGGATCGTATCTCTTCGTCTGGGCCGGCGGGAAAACCGGGAACGAGATGATGGCCACGATCGACGCCGCACCTGCGTCGCCCATGTACGGACGCGTGGTCGCGACTGCATCGACGGGGAAGGTGGGCTCCCCGCATCATACCGAGGCGGAGTTGGCGCCAAACGGGCACTTGCTCGCGAATGACTTCGGCGCTGGAGAAACGTGGTTGTTCGATCTGCACGCGCCACTGCATCCGCGAGTCATGACGTCGTTCGAGGATGTCGCGGGCTTCAGTCATCCCCACACGTTCGTCAGGCTCGCGAACGGACGCGTGTTGTCGACGTTCCAGTATCGCGCGGATTCAGGGGCGCGGAAATCCGCCATGAGGATGGACGATGACATGCGCATGGGCGGCGAGCATCTCACGGGCGGTCTCGTGGAGATGGATGAGCGCGGACATGCCTATCAGGCGGCTTCCGCATCCGACACGACCATTGCCGACAGGCGGATCTATCCGTACAGCGTGTTGCCGATGCCCAACATGAATCGCGCGGTCTCGACGACCACCGACATGGATGCTGCCGACACTGCGGCGACGGCGCAGTGGGTGCAGATCTGGCGGCTGTCGGACCTCTCGCTGCTGCGAACGATCGAGCTGCCGGCGGGCCCGCGCGGAAACGAGAATCGCTACACGGGTGAAAGCAGAGTGCTCGCGGACGGGCGCAGCGTGTACATCCACACGTTCAACTGCGGCCTGTTTCTGCTGCGGGACATCGAGGGCGATCATCCGCGCGCGACGTTCGTGAAGGGATTCGAGGGAACGGACTGTGGAGTTCCGATCCTGACTGGCCACTACTGGCTGCAGACCGTACCGGCAGCGCACGCGCTCGTGGCGCTCGACATCACCGACCCCGAACATCCGCAGGAAGTCTCGCGCGTGACGGTGCCGAGTGATGAGGCGCCGCACTGGATCGCGATCGACGCGTCCGGCCGGCGCATCGCGATGAATTCAGGCGGGCACGGAAGCCGACTGTTCATCATCGACTTCGATCGAGCGAGTGGGCATCTCGCACTCGATGAGCACTTCCGCGATGCGGGGGCCGCGAGCGCGGGAATCACGCTCAGCGGGGCGAACTGGACGGGGTTCACCGGGAAGGTCGTCCCGCACGGTGCAGTGTTCTCTCGTTAGTCGCTACGGCTTCCAGGACGAAACCTTCGACGTCATCTCCCACATCATGTCGTCGAGAGCAGCGGGCGATCCCGCCGCGCGTGTGTTGGTGAGCGCGGCCCAGCAGAATCCACCCGCCGTGCGCACGAGGACGGCAGTTGTTCCGGCAATGTCGCCAACGTGCCACCAGTTTCCTCTCGCGTTCACGTTCCACCCTCGCGCATAGCCCGGATTCGCGGCGCTCGGCGAGACCATGCGCCCGATGGTGTCGCGGCCGAGAATGTTGCGCGCTGCATCGAAGCCGTCGACGTGCGTGGCGAAACGCACGAGGTCCGTCGGAGTCGCGATCCATCCGCCATGCGAATCCATCCGCGTCATGTTGAGCGCGTATGGATCGAAGTACGGTACGTCCTGTCCGAAGTACGCCACTTCGCCTGGTGCGCGATCGCGTGCGGAGCTCCGCGCGATGCGCATGCCCGTGATCTCGCATCGCGAGAGAATCGTTTTCTGCACGTATTCGGCGTATGGCATGCCGGAGACGGTATCGATGACGCGTCCAAGCAGGCAATAGCCGAAATTCGAGTACGCGAAGACCGCTCCAGGTGCATTGAGCGGCGGCTGCGTGTCGAGCGCGCGCGAGATGATCTCGGATTGATCGAGCGACGGATCGGAGAACATCGGATCGTGATCATGTCCCCATCCGCCGGCGCTGTGCGTGAGCAGATGGTCGACCGTGATCTGCTCGATATTGGAGGCGTACGGCTGACGACCGTACCTGGTGCCGAGGATGCCGTACGCGCCGAAGACCGTGTCGCTCAGACGAAGTTTTCGTGCTTCGACGAGCGAGAAGATGGCGGCGGAGGTGATCGGCTTGGTCACACTCGCGATGCGAAAGAGCGATGCGGTGGTGACCGGCTCGGGCGAATCGTGACCGACGGTTCCGAATGCAGCGGCGTACGCGAGGCGACCGTGGCGCGCGATGGCGATCGAGAGCCCAGGCGCGTCGAATCGCTGGCGAAACGACTCGGCCACCGCAGCCATCGCGCGGCGCTCTGTCTCGGAGAGGTCGTCCGATGCGTGCGAGGCAGCGCGAAGCACGGCGCGCACGCCTGGAATGGCGAGCGCGCCTCCGATGCAGGCGGCCCTGATCGCAGCTCGTCGACTCATGCTGTGAGACACTGGTTGCTTCATCGCATCCGGATCGAGGTAGGCGGAGCCGCCGCCGGTGTCTGGCGTTCACCGCACCAAGAAGGTGACGACGTACGAGGAGCCGAGGGCACCTTGGAAAGGACGGCAGCGCAGCATGCCACAGCCTCACGGGGCCCTCAAAGCGAGCGAGCCTGAGGTGCAGCTCGGCTCATTACATTTGAAGCCGATCGCGGGCGCTCGAGCGCCCCACGCATCCCAGAACAGAGGTCCGCTCGTGGCTCCACAGTTCATCTATGTAATGAAGGATCTGCGCAAGGTCGTCCCGCCCAGCCGGGAGATCCTGCGCGGGATCTATCTCTCCTTTTATCCGGGCGCCAAGATCGGCGTGCTCGGCGCGAACGGCGCGGGAAAGTCGTCGCTGCTCCGCATCATGGCCGGCGTCGACCAGGATTTTCAGGGCGAGGCGTGGGCGGCGAACAACACGCGCATCGGCTATCTGCCGCAGGAGCCGCAGCTCGATCCCACGAAGGACGTGAAGGGAAACGTCGAGCTCGCGGTGACGAAGAAGCGCGCGCTGCTCGAGAAGTTCGAGGCGATCTCGATGAAGTTCGCCGAGCCGATGTCGGATGATGAGATGACGAAGCTGCTCGAGGATCAGGCGAAGGTGCAGGAGCAGATCGATGCGCAGAACCTGTGGGAGCTGGACCGCAGCATCGAGATCGCGATGGACGCACTGCGGCTGCCGCCACCGGACGCGGATGTGAAGACGCTCTCGGGTGGTGAGAAGCGGCGCGTCGCGCTGTGCCAGGTGCTGCTCGACCAGCCCGACATGCTGCTGCTCGACGAGCCGACGAACCATCTCGACGCCGAGAGCGTCGCGTGGCTCGAGCGCTTTCTCGCGGAGTTTCCGGGGACGGTGGTGGCCATCACGCACGATCGTTACTTCCTCGACAACGTCGCCAAGTGGATTCTCGAGCTCGATCGCGGCGCGGGGATCCCGTACGAGGGGAACTACAGCGCCTGGCTCGAGCAGAAGCGCGTGCGGCTCGCGCAGGAAGAGAAAAGCGAGTCCGCCCGCCAGCGCTCATTACAGCGCGAGCTCGAGTGGGTGCGGCTCGCGCCGCGCGCGCGACAGGCGAAGAGCAAGGCACGCATCCAGAAGTACGAGGAGCTCGCTGCGTCCGACACGTTCGAAAAGGTGTCGCAGAACGAGATCATCATTCCTCCACCTCCGCGACTCGGCAACGACGTCGTGATCGCGAAGAACGTACGCAAGAGCTTCGGCGACAAGCTGCTCTTCGAGAACCTGACGTTCTCGCTGCCGCGGGGCGGCATCGTCGGCGTGATCGGACCGAACGGTGCCGGTAAGACGACGATGTTCCGCATGATCACCGGCGAGGAAAAGCCGGACTCGGGAACGATGATGGTCGGGGACACGGTGCAGATCGCGTACGTCGATCAGGGGCGCGAGCTGAATGGCGAGAACACCGTATACCAGGAGGTGAGCGGCGGGCTCGATACGATCGCGGTGGGCAAGCGCGAGATCAACACGCGCGCGTATCTCGCGAGCTTCAACTTCCGCGGCGCCGATCAGCAGAAAAAGGTGAAGGACCTCTCGGGCGGCGAACGCAACCGGCTGCATCTCTCGAAGCTGCTCAAGAGCGGCGGTAATCTCCTGCTGCTCGACGAGCCGACGAACGATCTCGATGTCGACACGCTGCGCGCGCTCGAGGAGGCGCTGAACGATTTCGCTGGATGCGCGGTGGTGATCTCACACGACCGCTGGTTTCTCGACCGCGTGGCGACGCACATGCTCGCGTTCGAGGGCGAGAGTGAGCTCGTGTGGTTCGAGGGGAACTACAAGGAGTACGAGGCGGATCTGCACAAGCGAAAGGGCGCGGAGGCGGATCAGCCGCACCGGATCAAGTACAAGAAGTTGGTGCGAGGGTAGCTCGCTCGACCTGCATCTGCTGCGCAGCTCAACTCACCGAAACACCCCGAAGTGCCCGAGCAGCCACCAGAGCAGAAGAAAGATCAACACGGTGCTGAAGCAGCCGCCGCCGAGCTTCTTTGCGCCGTAGCCGGCGGCGAGGCCGCGAAGCAGTTTGCTCATGCATCTCTCCCGAAAAGTCGCGTGGTCCTGTGGGCAGCGGCTGCACTTTGCCGGTCTTCGGCCGCCTCACCTACGCACAATGCCGGCCACGGAGCCCTGCTCGTGGGGATGAGCACCGCCTTGCAGAACTCGGCACCCCGAATTCGCGTGGACCGATCGCTCGATTGACAAAGCAGTCTGGCATCGTTCGAATAGAGATCGATCCCGCGAGTCACGAGGGATCGACCCGCGCGGAGACCAGCCATGTCCACTCCCGTCGACGAGAGCACGCCAACACTGGATCGCAGTTCGTCCTTCGATCTGGTGGAGGTCCCTCCGATGTTCTCCGGCGATCTCTCCGGATTTTCGAGCGACCTTCCGGACACGCAACGCTACCATGTTTTCCAGCGGCTGAAGCTGCTCAGCGAGCGCTTCGATCCATTCGATCCGTACTGGGCCGAGATAATCACGGCAGAGGAGCTCATTGCGGCGTCCGACTACTACGATCTCGAGCGCGAAGCGGCGCATGCACTTCGTTCGGGCAGGACATCGTACGCGAAGATCATCAAGGACGGGATATTCGCTCGCCTGCGCGCCTATTTCGAGGATTACGATACCGTCGATCTCGAGGGCACCGGAACGGTCGAGCACTCGCTCGATACGGCCGAACCGATCATCGTCGGCGAATTGCACTGTCCGCACGTCGACGGAGCCACCGCGACGTTCGAGAACAAGATCGAGCGGAGCGAGAAGCTCGGCGTCGAAGTGACTGCCGCCGGTCTGGGAGGAGGCGGACGGGCCTGGGAGCGATTGCACGCCTCAACCGCGAGATTTTCGATCGCCGCTCCCGAGTGCAAGCTCATCTGCGCGCACCTCCGCGGTCATTACGTCATTTGGGAGCAGCGCGATACGAAAGAGCGCATCGTCCTCACGAATGTGACCGGCGTACACAAGTTGTTTCTGGACTCCCTGACTGGCAGCGCGGCTTACAGGGAGACGCACCTTTGCGAGGACCCCGCCAACTTCGCTCGATGCTTGAACGAGCTCGATTCGGGTGTGAGCGTCGCGAAGGATCTCATGGACTCTCTGCCTCTCGCGCAAACACCGGGAACAGAGGGACCGTATGAAAGCGAGGAGGAGTGGACGATCGCTCGCGAATACACCGGACGCTGGGGCTCGCAGATCAGCGTTGGCGGTGGATCCCTCGGCGCCGGGGCGACCTACACGTCACGTTTCGTCCGCACGATCAAAATGACCGCGAAGCTCCCCTACGGCTTTCACTACATTTCGAGATACCGATCAGCCCGCGAGCTCCCTCAGCAGTGGACGGCACAGCGTCTTCCCTGAGATCGACGAGCGTCCTCTCTTACGCCTTCACGCGCCTTGTCGCAGCACGACGCGCTCCGCCCGCGTTTTCGTCGCGTGATCCCTCACCACCTGCGTCAACACGCGCAACGCGGCTTCCGTCGACGCGCGATCATAGGCAGCGTAGCCGAGCAGCAGCCCCTCTCGTCCATTCGTGATCGATTTGGGCGCCGACCGCGACAACGGTGTCACCTGCACCCCGCGTTCTGCCGCAGCCCAGCTCACCGCACGCGCATCCACACCAGCCGGCAGCAGCGCGAGCAGTCGCATTCCGGCCGGCGCTGCGCGCATCTCGAGCAGTCCGGACGCCAGCTGCGCCCCGAGCTCGAGCATGTCCGACTGTCGCTGCCGGTACAGCTCGCGCGTGCGCCTGATGTGCCGCGCGAAGTGCCCGCCCGAGAGAAACTCCGCGAGCACGGCCTGCTCCGCCACCGATGTGTGCATGTCGCTCGCGAGGCGAGAGAGCCGCGCCGCGGCCATGAGCGAAGGCGGCAGTACGAGATAGCCAACGCGTAAACCCGGCGCGACGGTCTTGCTGAAGCTGCCGACATAGATCACGCGTCCCGCACGATCGAGCGCCTGCACCGCCGGAATCGGATCGGTGTCGTAGCGATACTCACCATTGTAGTCGTCCTCGAGCACCCACGCGTCGGCGCGAGCCGCCCAGTCGAGCAGCGCCAGCCTCCGCTCGAGCGTGAGCGCGACTCCCAGTGGCGCCTGATAGGACGGCGTCACCAGCGCGAGCCGCGCATTCGGCGCGCGGCGCTCTCCTTCATACACATCGATCCCCTGTCCATCCACCGGAATGCGCACGAGCTGCGCGCCCGCCGCACGCAACGTCGCGCGCATCGGGCGCCACCCTGGATCCTCCACCCAAACGGTATCCCCCGGATCGAGGAGCATGCGTGCCATGAGGTCGATGCCGTGCTGCGCTCCGTTCGTGACGAGCACCTGATCCGCCGTGCAGCGCACACCGCGTGCGGTCATCACGTACTGCGCGATCGCCTCGCGCAGCGGTGGAAATCCGCGCACGTCGGTAAAGCGGAGCATCTCGGCCGCGCGCGTGCGCCAGAGTCTTCCGATCAGCCGCGCCCAGAGGGCCACCGGAAACTCATCGATGGCCGGAATGCCGAGCGCGAACGGAACCATTTGAAACGCAGGCCGCGGATTCTTGAATTCATCGAGGACGGCGATCGTCGAGCGCGACAAACGCGGCGGTCGCTCCGGCGCGCGGGGTGCCCGTCCCTCGACGCGCATCGTCGACCGGCGGTGCGCGGATGTGTTGAGGCTCGTCGCCACGCGCGTGCCCGCACCCGAGCGCGCCGTCGCGTAGCCTTCGCTCACGAGTCGCTCGAACGCCTGCAGCACCGTCGTGCGCGACACGCCAAGATCATCGGCGAGCGCACGCGTTGATGGCAGCCGCATGCCAGCGGCAAAGACGCCCTCGAGTATTGCGGATCTGAAGCTGGAGTAGAGCTGCCGGTGCATGGCTTCACCACCTTCGCGCTGCAGTGCGAGATGGGGCGTCAGGGCATCGGCGACACGGGCACGGGACATGGAGACATCGCGGATAAATGGTCTGATCGAGATGTGAGCTAATGGCCCTATGGATACAGCCATCCACGATGGCAGTTTAGCGCATGATCCAGGGTTTCGCACCGGGGTATTCCCAGGGAAAGGCATCGAGAGCAGCCCATGAACAAAATGATCGTCTCGCTCGTGGCCTTGACCGCGACCCAGCTCGTTTCGGCGCCCGAGGATGAGAAGGCCTCGTTCATCACCACACTCGGCCGGGACACCGTCGTCGTCGAGAGTGTAGCGCGCGCCGGCAATCGAGTTACCGGCGACATCATCGTGCGCGTGCCCGCGACCGTGCGCGTGCATTACGAGGTGGAGCTGCGCGCCGATGGCTCGGTCGCGCGCTCGTCATACGAATCGGACCCCATGGGCGCGAAGAACATGGCCGGCAGTCGTCTGACGCTCGATTTCGATGGCGATTCCGTTCGCGCGACAATCGACTCCGCAGGGCAGAAAGGGAAGGTCGTTCATCGGGTGCCGAAAGGCGTTGTGCCGATGCTCATGACGGGCTTCGGTGCATCGTACGGTTTGTACAGCGCGATCGGCCTGTACGAGCTTCTGCTCGAGCGCACGAA
>DASXQD010000120.1:0-5518 GCA_036493195.1 Gemmatimonadaceae bacterium
CACCCGTCGAGCTGGACGCGCGCCCAGCCGTGATCGCGCGCGACGATGCGCACGCGGGCGGCGGAATCCGCCGAGCCGGCCGGCTTCCCGTCGGGCGCATCGCGCAGCACGAGCGGCTGCGATGCGGCGAAATCGCCGAGCACGATCGATCCGTCCCCGTGCAGCATGGCGGCTTGCGATGATGCCGATGGGGACTCGAGCGGAGAGGGGGAAGCCGAGGGAGACGCCGCCGGCGCATCCGTGCGCAGCGGCAGCGCGGAAACCTTCTCCGGCGCACGCTGCGAGGCGGGCGCGCGCGTGGTTGCGACACGTGCGGGCGGCGCCGTCTTCGCGCTCTCCGTCTTGAGGTCGCGTGTCTGCACCCATCCGTCGCGCTGTGCCTTGAACCACTCGCCATTTGCCGAGAGCCGATCCAGCGTGGCGCCGTCCTCGACTACCGCAACGATCTCTCCCGACGGATCCGCGCTCGCGCGCAACGCAGCGCCGCTCGGCGCCTTGATCGTGAGCGTATTTTTCTTCGCGTTCACGACGCTCTTGTGAAGAAAGCCCTCGATCGTCACCGCTGTCCATTCCGCCTTCTTCGCGCCCGTCTTCACCGCAGCGCCCGCGCGCATCGTCGCCACCAGCCGGCCATCGGGAACGGAGCGCACGGAAGTGGAGGTACCGGCGGTGGATTGCGCGCGCAGCGATCCTGACGAGAGCGCGAAGAGGAGCACGTGGAGCAGCACGAGCGAATTACAGCGCATCGCTGGATGGAGAATGTGGGGGCGCGTACATTTCCGAGGCTGAGGTCGCGCCGCAGTATACGTTCGAACTCTCACTGAGCAAAGATGTCGACTTCGAGCAAACGTCCGGTCGTTTTGCTGGTGCTGGACGGTTGGGGCTATCGTGCGGAACGGGATGGGAATGCGATCGCGATGGCGCGCACGCCAACGTGGGACGCGCTCTGGAACGGACGGTCGCGAACGCTGCTCCATGCATCGGGACTCGCTGTGGGACTGCCCGAAGGACAGATGGGAAACAGTGAGGTCGGTCACTTGAATCTCGGTGCCGGCCGCGTGGTACCGCAGGATCTCGTGCGCATCAACGCCGCCATCGAGGACGGCTCCTTCTTCCGCAACGAGACGCTGCTCGACACGATGGCCGCCGTGCGAAAGAGCGGCGGCACGCTGCACCTCGCGGGACTCATCGGAAATGGCGGCGTCCACGCTGTCGACAAGCATCTCTTCGCGCTGATCGAGATGGCGGAGCGCGAGCACGTGCCGCACGTGGCGATTCATGCACTCCTCGACGGCCGCGACACGATGCCGCGATCGGCGCTCGGATTCATGGAGCAGCTGCTCGCGCGTGCGAAAGGCCGCGCGGAGGTCGCGTCGGTGGGCGGGCGCTATCACGGCATGGATCGAGACCGGCGCTGGACGCGCACGGAGCTCTGGTATCGGGCGATGATGCAGGGAGTCGGCCCGCGCGCGCCGGATCCACTGACGGCGATTCGCTCGGCGTACGAACGCGGCGAGAGCGATGAGTTCATGAAGCCGGTGGTGATCGAACGGAACGGAGAGCCGGTAGCGACGGTACGAGAGGGCGATGCGATCATCCTCTTCAACTTCCGTGCGGACCGCATGCGCCAGATCACGCGCGCGCTCACGGAGGAGCCATTCGACGGCTTCGACATCCGCGGGCGTCCACAAGTCCCCGTCGTCACGATGACGCAGTACGACGAGACCTATGATCTGCCCGTGGTCTTTCCGCCGTTCACGCTCGCCCGCGTCGTCGCCCAGGTGATTTCGGCGCATGGCGGCACGCAGTTCCGCACGGCGGAAACGGAGAAGTACGCGCACGTCACGTATTTCTTCAACGCGGGAGTCGAGACGCCGTACAAGGGTGAAGTGCGCGAGCTGGTGCCGAGCCAGAAGGTGGCGACGTACGATCTGGCGCCGGAGATGAGCGCGTACGGTGTCACGGACGTGTTGTGCAAGTCGATCACGTCACGCGACTACGATTTCATTCTGTGCAATTACGCGAACGGCGACATGGTGGGACACACCGGGGTGATTCCCGCGGCGATCAAGGCGGTGGAGACGGTGGATGAGTGCCTCGCGCGCGTACTTGCTGCGGCCCAGCGCGCGAATGCGCGCGTGCTCGTGACGGCGGACCATGGCAACTGCGAGATGATGATCGACCCCGCCACCGGCGGGCCGCACACTGCACATACCACGAATCCGGTTCCACTCGTGATCGTGGATCCGGATGGCGATCGTCCGCTTCGCGATGGCGGCGCGTTGCGGGATGTGGGACCGACGGTGCTGGCGATGCTCGGCGTGGAAAAGCCCACCGAGATGACCGGGATCGACCTCAGAGAGACGGGAGCCGTATCGTGAAGCTCGCACTGACCGCCGCACTGCTCTGCCTCGGCATCGCGCCCCTCGCCGCACAGGTGGGTACCGAGCCGGAGAAGAGTCCGTATCAGGATTTCGTCTATCACGAGGATTTCAGCGTTTTTGGCGGCTACTTCTCGGGCAACAAGGGCACGGCGAACGTGGGCCCGCAGAGCAGTCCGATCTTCGGCGTGCGCTATGCGCTCCACATTGGGGGCCCGGCGGAGATGAGCATTCGCGTGGCGCGCGCGTCGTCGACTCGAAACGTGCTCGACCCTGCGAAGAACGTTCCCGCCCGCAATCTCGGCACCGAGTCCGATCCGATCTGGATCGCCGATGCCGGAATCAACATCGCGCTCACCGGGCAGAAGAGCTATCACCACTTCATCCCGCAGTTTGGCCTTGGCGTCGGGGTGTCGAAGAGCAACTCGTCGAAGGATGTGGGCGGCTACTCGTTCGGCACCGGCTTTGCTGTTCACTTCGGCGGCGGGCTGAAGTTCGTCACGCACGGTCCGTGGGGCGCGCGTCTCGATCTGACGGACTACTTCTGGCAGCTCTCCTATCCAGGCGCGTACCTCCAGCCGCCAACCGGCATCACGCCCATTCTGTCGGCGGGTCAGGCGCAGAACGAGTGGAAGCAGAACGCCACCATCACGTTCGGAATTTCGTACATCTTTTCCCGATAGCTCGAGGTAGTCTCATGGCACAGGATTTCGAGAACGTTTTCGACCTCGATGATCTGAGCGACGACGAGCTGCGCGGCCTGGTGCGAGAGCGGCTCGCGCAGGACAACCAGGTGGACGTGGACAACATTCTCGTGACCGTGAAGAGCGGCTTCGTCACACTTTCTGGTCGAGTCGGCACCGAGATGGAAAAGCAGGTTGCCGATCACGTGCTCAGCGATGTCATCGGACTCGAGCGCTACGCCAACGACATTTTCGTCGACCCGATCCGACGCGACCTCGAGCCCGAGGCTGCCGACGAGCAGGTTGGGCGCGTGCGCGGGCGCGAAGAGGAAACGCTACTTGGCGGAAGCGATGTCGACACCACGGATCCCGAAGCGGAACGCGCGGATGACAACGACGATGCGGCCCTGTTCGGCACGCACGATTACGGCAGTGTGATGGAAAACGGCGTGCCGTGGATTCCGCCCGACGAGCCCACGCCTGAAGGACGCGACGAAGCCTGATCCGGTTGCGCGCCCGAACGTCATGACCCGGGAGCGCTGACGCATGCCCGCTCTCACACGCCGGGTGTCCTTCACGGCCACGCATCGCTACTGGCGTTCGGACTGGAGCGACCTGCGGAACGAGCAGCACTTCGGCGGCGCGACCATGCCCCACGCGCATGACTACGCGTGCGATGTCACCCTTCGCGGTCCGATCGACGCGGACACGGGCATGCTCATCGACCTGGGAACGCTCGACAAGACGCTCGATCGTGAGGTACTAGCGCGCTTCCATGACAAGCGCATCAGCGTGCAGGTTCCGGAGTTCGCGGACGGCAAACTGATCCCGACCTGTGAGAATCTCGCGCGCTTCATCTTCGAGCGCCTCGCCAGCTCGTTCAGCGGCTCCGTGAGGCTCGCGAGTGTGATCGTGCGCGAGGATGAGACGATATCGGCGGAGTTCACCAGCGAGGATTGATCGTCGCGCGTTATCGCTGCCGCAGCATCTCGCTCGCGTGCACGCGATTCCGGTATATTTCGCTCATGACGAATCCGGCCGTCTCGCTCGACGCGGTGGAGGAAGCGCCCGTGTGGCTCGAGGTCAACGGCGCGCCCGCCGTGACCTGGATGTGCACTCCTGAGCGGCTCGACGAGCTCGTGGTGGGCTGGCTGCACGGCGAAGGCTACATCGACACCGCCGCCGACATTCTGAAAATGCGCCCCTGCACTCAGGAGCTCGGCTTCTGGGTGGATGTGCCGCCAGAGCGCTTCCAGACGGTCGAGGCGAGCGATCGACGGCGCGTGCTCGCGTCCGGATGCGGCGCAGTGACGACGATTCTCGGATCGCTCAGCTCTCTTCCGCGCAGAAAATCCGCGCTGCCTCCGGTGGACCTGCCCAGAATGCGCGCCCTCTTCAAGGAGCTGTTCGCGCGCGGCACGCACTACAAGGAAACCGGTGGCATCCATGCTGCAGCGATCTCCGATGGCGAGACGCTGCTCTACCACGCCGAGGACATCGGGCGACACAATGCCGTGGACAAGGTGATCGGCGCGGCGATTCTCGATGGACGGAGTCCGGAGGATCTGATTCTGCTGGTCACTGGCCGGATCTCGGGCGAGCTCGCATTCAAGGCCGCGCGAGCGCGCATCGGGCTCGTCGCAACGCCCTCCGTTCCGAGTACGATGGCCGTGGATATCGCGAAGGCGACCGGCATGGGGATCGTGGGCCGCGCAGTGAGTGGATCGCCGCAGCTCCACCAGACGTGACCTCACCATGCACGGGCGTGATCTTGGCAGGCGGCCAGGCATCGCGCTATGGTGGACGGCCCAAGGGTCTCGAGCGCGTGCACGGTTCGCGCGTGATCGACCGTGTCGCCACCGTGCTCGGTGCGGAGACTGACTCGCTCCTGCTCATCGCCAACGATCCCGGTGCCGCGGAGTGGCTTCCCGGCGTGCGCGTGGAGAGCGACGTGCGACCAGGCATCGGAAGTCTGGGCGGCATCCACGCAGCGCTCGTGCATGCCGGAACGCCGGTGATCGTCGTCGCGTGGGACATGCCGTTCGTCCCGCAGGCGCTGGTGGCGGAGCTGCGCGCGCGTGGCGAAGATGCGGATGTGGTTGCGCCGGAGAGCGGATCGTCGCGACGCGGGCTCGAGCCGCTCTGCGCGTTCTACTCGCAGGCGTGCATCGCGCCCATCGAGCAGTCGCTGGATGCGGACGATCGCCGCGTGATCGGATTCTTCGATCACGTGCGGGTCGCGCGCGTGCCCACGGAGGAAGTGCGGCGCTTCGGAGATCCGGAGCGCCTGTTCATGAACGTCAACACACCAGGCGAGCTCGCGCTCGCGGAGCAATATCTCTCCGATGCGGACATCGTCGTGGCGGAGGGATTCAAGGCAGCGGCGCTCCCCAAGATCGAGATCTTTCGGCGCGAGACCGGGAAACCTCCGCTGTACGATCCGAGCTCGGTGCA
>DASXQD010000121.1:0-2362 GCA_036493195.1 Gemmatimonadaceae bacterium
GATGGCTATCTCATCCGCGATGGCAGCGGCCTTTCGCGCTACGGCTACCTGAGCCCCGAGACGCTCGTGCGCGTGCTGGACAGGATTCGCTCGGACACCGCGTTCCACGTGTTCTACGACGCGCTTCCGATCGCGGGACTCGATGGCTCGCTGCGGAATCGCATGAAGGGAACGGCGGCCGCGGGGAAGATTCATGCGAAGACGGGCTCCGTCGCCAATGCGCGCTCGCTCTCCGGGTACGCGCTCACCGCGGACAATCACATGCTCATCTTCAGCCTGCTCGCGAACAACTGGATCACATCGCAGGCGGCTGTCGACAGCGTGCACAATCGCATCGCGGTCATGCTCGCGTCGCTCGAGCTTCGGAACGCGCACTAGTGTTCTCCGTCCCGGATGCCGTCGCGCGCATCGTCGCCGGCATCGAGCCGCTCAGCGTCGAGCGCGTGCCGCTGCTCGATGCGCTGGGCCGAGTGCTCGCGGTGCCGATCGTCTCACCGCTCACGCTGCCGGCGTGGGACAATTCGGCGATGGACGGCTATGCGCTTCGCGCCTCCGATGTGGAAGGCGCAACCGCAAGCGCGCCGGTCTCGCTCGCCGTACTCGAGACGGTGGCCGCGGGCAGCTTCCCGTCGCGCGCGGTGGAAGCGGGAAGCTGCACGCGCATCATGACCGGCGCTCCGCTTCCGGAGGGAGTGGACACGGTCATTCGTCTCGAGGACACCGACGGGGGTCTCGAGCGCGTAGCCGTCCGCGACGACCGCGATTCTCACCGCAACGTGCGCCATCGCGGCGAGGACATCCACGCGGGCGCTCTCGTGCTGGATCGTGGCCAGCCCGTCGGCGCCGCACAGATCGGCGTGCTCGCCTCGGTGGGCGCGGCATCGGTGGATGTGTACCGGCAGCCGCGCGTCGCGTTCTTCGGATCGGGCGATGAGATCGTGGACCTCGATCGCTTTTCCGAAGCGCTCGACGGCAAGAAGATCGTGACGTCCAACAGCTACACGCTCAGCGCCCTCGTGCGGCTGAACGGCGGCATCCCGGTGAACCTCGGCGTCGCACGCGATGACCCTGCCGATATTCGCGCGCGCATCGAGCGCGCCAAGGGATGCGACCTGCTCGTCACCTCCGCCGGGATCTCCGCGGGCGAGTTCGATTATCTGCGACCGGTGCTCGCGGAGGCGGGAGTCACGCTCGACGTATGGAGGGTGCGCATGCGCCCCGGTGCCCCGCTCGGCTTCGGATGGCTCGGCAAAATGCCGTGGATCGGACTGCCGGGCAATCCGGTGTCGACGATGGTCACGTTCGAGCTGTTCGTGCGACCGGTCCTGCGTCGCATGCTTGGGCACACGCGCCTCTATCGAAGACCGGTGCAGGTGACTCTCGAGGAGCCCGTGAAGATCGGCGCCTCGCTCACGCACTTTCTGCGCGCGATCGTGACCGTCAAACCCGACGGCTCGATGAGCGCGCGACTCACGGGCCCGCAGGGCTCCGGAATTCTCACCTCGATGTCGCTCGCCAATGCGCTGCTCGTGATTCCACACGAGCGACCGCGCGTAGAAGCCGGCGAGATGGTGAACGCGCTACTCCTGTCCGACGAGGCCCAGCTCGCAACGCACTTTTCGTTGTGACACGGTGACGGAGCTGCGCGGCAAGCCGCTCGTGGCGGAGCTCGAGCGGCGCTTCGTCGTTGCGCACTCACGCGTGGCGCTGCCCGGCGGCGCTGTCGACATCATGCATCCGGAGAACACGGATGCGCTGATCAGCGAGGAGGACATGGTGCGCGACGATCGCCTCCCGTACTGGGCGGACATTTGGCCGTCGTCGCGGATCCTCGCGCGCGCGCTGGCGCGCGAGACCGGCACGGGTCGCACGCTGCTCGAGCTGGGCGCGGGTCTCGGGCTCGTGAGCATCGGGGCCATGCGCGCAGGCTACGACGTGCTCGCGAGCGACTACTATGATGACGCGCTGCTCTTCACGCGCGCGAACGCGTGGCGCACGCTCAAGCGCGAGCCGCGCACCCGCATGATCGACTGGCGCGATCTTCCTCCGGATTTCCGCGTCGCCGACCGCGTCGTGGCGGCCGATGTGCTGTACGAGGACAGATATCCGCCGCTCGTGGTGAACGCCATCGTGCGCGCGCTCGCCCCGAAGGGAATCGCCACGATCGCCGATCCGGGTCGCCCGATGGTCGAGCAGTTCTTCGAGCTCCTGCCAGCGCACGGACTTCGTTTGCGCGACACGGAGATCGTTCCATACGACGAGTCACCCGCGAAGCAGACGATCCGGCTTCACCACATCGTGCGGACATCGTGACGCGGTGTACTCCGCCGGCTGAGCCTGCAACGTTTTTGCTCGTGCGCAG
>DASXQD010000122.1:0-2450 GCA_036493195.1 Gemmatimonadaceae bacterium
CTCCTGATTGCGCGCAAGGATCTGGCGATCGAGTTCCGCACGCGCACGGCCTTCTTTTCGGCCGCGGTGTTCGCACTCCTCGGCATCGTTATCTTCTTCTTCGCGTGGGATCCGACGGCCGTATCTCCGCTCGATCTCGCACCGGGCGTGCTCTGGGGAATCTTCACCTTCTCGGGGCTGCTCGGGTTGCAGCGCTCGTTCAGTCTCGAGCAAGCCGACCGCGCGATCGACGCGCTGCTCGGCGCTCCGATCTCGCGCGAGTCGATCTACCTTGGCAAGGCGATGGCGAATCTCGTCTTCGTCGCGGCGGTGCAGGTGATCGCGATTCCCGCCGTGCAGCTCTTTTACGGAGTTCCGCTGCTCGATCACGCCGCGCTGCTCGGGCTGATTGCACTGATGGCCGCGATCGGTCTCGTGGCGGTGGGCACGCTGTTCAGCGCCATGGCGGTGAACACCCGGCTCGCCGAGATGCTATTGCCCGTGCTGTCGCTCCCCTTTTTCGTGCCGATCGTGATCCCCGCCGCACAGGCTACGGCGCGCCTGCTTTCCGGGCGTCCCGCCAGCGAGAGTGTGGGGTGGCTTAAATTGCTGCTGGCTTTCGATATAGTGTTCGTGGTGGCGTGTATGCTGGCATTTCCATACACAATCGAGGAATGACAACTCCGTCCGTACCGGCGAGCGCGGAAGACGTTTCTTCATCGCAGCACAGCGGCATCGATTGGCTGTTCGCGATCGCGGTGATCATGATCGCGATAGCGCTCACGCGCGTGATCTACTACACGCCGTTCGAGGCGGTGCAGGGACCGGCGCAGAAGATTTTCTATCTGCATCTTCCCGCGGCGCTCTGCGCCTTCACGGCCTTCGGCGTCGTTGCGCTCGCCGGCATCGGCTATCTCTGGCTGGGCGACCTTCGTCTCGATCGCGCGGCCGAGAGCTCGGCCGAGGTGGGAGTGGTGTTCACGACGGTGGTGCTCGTGACTGGGCCGATCTGGGCGCGCCCGGTGTGGGGCACGTGGTGGACGTGGGACGCACGCCTCACGCTCACACTCTTTCTCTGGTTCATCTACGTCGGCTACATCGTGCTGCGTGGCGCGATCGAGGATCGTGCACTGCGCGCGCGCTACTCGGCGGTGCTCGGCATCCTCGGCTCGTTGCTCATCCCGTTCATCCATCTGAGCGTCTATCTCTTTCGCACGCTCCACCCGCGTCCGATCGTGATCAAGCCGAGCGCGCCGTCGTTGCCGCCCGAGATGCTGACGACGCTGATCATCTCCTTCGTTGCTTTCTTCCTGTTCTATCTCGCGCTCGTGCGCCAGCGATATCGCCTGGCGAACGAGCGCGACCTGCTCGAGCTCGAGGAGGGACGCTGATGCCGCACAACGAGAGCTTCTATCACGCGGCGTACTTCGCCGCGCTTGGCATCTACACGCTGTACACGATCAGCATCTGGCGGCGACGCCAGACGGTGGCGCTGCGCCGCATAGCGCTGCGACGCGGGCGCTGAGCGCTTCGCGCGGCGCGCGCTCGTGAGCTCGGGCGTGGTGTATCTCGTGGGCGCCGGACCCGGTGATCCCGGTCTCCTCACGATCCGCGGCCGCGAGCTGCTCGCGTCGTGCGACAGCATCGTGTACGACGCGCTGGTGAATCCGTTGCTCGTCGACGATGGCTGGATCGGGCGCACGAGTGAGGCGGAGAAGATTTTCGTCGGCAAGCGCGGCGGTACGCCATCGATGGAGCAGAGCGAGATCACATCGCTGCTCGTGCAGCTCGCGCGAGCTGGCAAGCGAGTGGTGCGGCTCAAGGGTGGCGACCCGCTCGTGTTCGGTCGCGGCGGCGAGGAGGCGATCGCACTCGCCACCGAGGGGCTTGCGTTCGAGATCGTGCCGGGCGTCACCGCAGGCGTTGCGGCGCCCGCGTACGCAGGCATACCGGTTACACATCGCGGCGTCTCGACCTCGGTCACGTTCATCACGGGACACGAAGATCCGGGGAAGGACAAGGATCAAACCGACTGGTCCGCGCTCGCGCGCGCCGGCGGCACGCTCGTGCTCTACATGGGCGTGAGCCGCCTCGCGAAGATCGCCACTGCGCTCATTTCCGGCGGCCGCTCGCCGAACACTCCGGCGGCACTCGTCGAGTGGGGCACGTATCCGCGGCAGCGCACCGTCAGCGCCACGCTCGCCACGCTCGCCGAAACGGCCGCGCGCGAGAAGGTGATCGCACCGTCCATCGCGATCGTCGGCGATGTCGTGCGGCTGCGCGACGAGATGAGCTGGTTCGATCGGCGACCGCTGTTCGGGCGCACGATCGTCGTCACGCGCGCGCGCGAGCAGGCGTCGCAGCTTCGCACGCTGCTCGAGATTGCGGGCGCAAGCGTGCTCGAGGCGCCGGCAATACGCATCGAGCCGCTCGACCAGGCGCCGCTGCGTGCGGCCCTCGCGGCAATCGCG
>DASXQD010000123.1:0-7971 GCA_036493195.1 Gemmatimonadaceae bacterium
CGAAGCCGCGCCTCGCCCGACTCTGGAGCGCGGAGGCGAGGGTGCTGAGGACGGCGCGCGCCGCGGCCGTCGTGGTCGCGGAGGTCGCGGCGGTCGCGGACGCGAGCGCGAGCCGCGCGCCGAGACTGCACAAGTCGTTGCGGGAGCGCCGACGGATGGTGCGGCGCACTTCTCACCATCGCTCGAGACTCCGGTGAGTGCGCCGCCCGCGGAGCGCGCTCCGGCTGCGAGAGCGGCGGCCGAGCCGGAGATGGTCGGCGAGCGGCTCACCCGCGACGAGGCTCTCTCACTGCTCAAGCGCGCGGTGGCCGAGCTCACGACGAGCGAGGATGCGCCGGTTCCCGCCAGCGCCGTTCGCCGCAAGGCGCGCGAGCTCCTGGGCCGCGACAGTGAGACGCTCGACGAGCGCTTCTTCCTTCGCATTCTTCGCGACGCCCACGACGCCGACGTCATCGATCTCCGCAAGCGAGGCGATGACTACGAGGTCGCGCCGGCGGCAGCGGCGGCATCGGTTGCCGATCAGCTCGCGGCTGCGGCGCCGGTTGCGCCGGAGCCCAGTCAATCTTCGCGCAGTGCGGCGAATGCCGCCTCGCTGCGTCGCGGGATGCGCGGTCGCACGCGTGGCGGTGAGCTGCCCCCCGAGCTGTTGAGCCTCGGAGTCATTGGCGCCGCATCACCGCGCGAGAACAACGTTGCGGCGGTTGCGTCCGCACCTGCGCTCGTGCTCGAAGCAGAAACGGAACCGGAAGCCGGCACGCCGGAAGCTCCGGCGCCGCGTGCGAAGCGCGGCCGCGCGCCAGCGAAGACGACGCGCGCGAAGAAGACCGCTGCACCAGCGGCGGCGTCGGCAGAGAAATCCGCCGCGAAGCCGAAGCGTCCCCGCGCGAAGAAAACGGCGGGATCCACGGAGAGCTGAGGATGTCCTCGCGCGTCGCGGCAGTATCGCGACGCACGCGGGCGGTCACCGCTCTCCCCGCGAAGTTCTACGATCGAGACACCGAGCAGGTCGCCCGCGACCTGCTCGGTGCCGTCTTGCGATGCACCACGAGCGACGGCGTGGCCGGTGGAAGGATCGTGGAGACGGAAGCGTACCTCGGTGAGCACGATCTGGCCTGTCACGCGGCTGCGGGGCTCACGGCGCGCACCAGGTGGCTTTACGGCGCACCCGGCACCGCGTACGTGTACTTCATCTACGGCGTGCACTGGTGCTTCAACGCAGTCACGCGCGCAGAAGGCTCGCCGAGCGCGGTGCTGGTGCGTGCGCTCGAGCCGCTCGAGGGTCTGGAGCTGATGCGCGAGCGCCGCGGGGTCGCGCACGACCGCGATCTCACGAATGGTCCGGGCAAGCTGTGCGAAGCGCTCGGCATCACCGGCGCGCTGAACGGGCTGCCGCTGCACGAGAGGCCGATCGAGATCCTGCGCGGCGAGCCGGTGCCCGACGCGCGCGTGCACGTGACGCCGCGCATCGGGATCACGAAGAGTGCGGAGTGGCCGCTCAGGTGGCTGGTGCGGGACAATCCGTACGTGTCGAAGACGCCGAAGCGATTGCGGCCGATGTAAATGAAAACGGCGGCGCTCGAGAGGAGCGCCGCCGTTTCGATCTTGGTCTCGCGAGTGTCGCCGAACGTTACGGCGTCTTGTCGATCGAGCTGCCCACGTTGTAGCGAAGGCCGGCTTCGACGATGTAGGTCGAGCGGCCACTGAAGAAGAAGTTCGCGCGGGCGGGCATGTAGGTGGCCTGGCCGAACACCGAGAAGCGGCGGTACTGCGCCTGGAGGCCGCCCATGAGAATGAAGGCGACACGATCGCGCTCTTCGTGTATCGCGTTCGCGACGACGTCTTCCTGATCGGGATCAGTGAACTGCGACTGATCGACGGTGGCGTGCTGAATGAGGTTGAGCGAGAGTCCGAGGCCGCCATACGGGCGCAGCGATCCCCAGTTCACCGGAAAGGCGAGGAGCGCAGCGGTGTAGCGGCGTGAATCCTTCAACGCGACGTTGTACTGCTGGCCATTGCTGTCGAACACGTAGCCCGTCGTGTTGAAGAACGCCTGCTCGGCGCTCAAATACAGTCCCGCCCTGTTGCGCGTGATCAACCACTCGGCGCCAACGAGCGGTGCGGTGGTCGTGTTGTTGTTGCCGGTCGAGAAGTTCATGAGGCCCGCCTTGGCTCCCCAGAACCACGCGTTCTCGAACAGGCGATTGGACTGGGCAGCGCTGACGACCGGCGTCAGAGCCACGAGGGCGAGCACGGAAGACATCCAACGGACCGTGCGCATGGTGTGACTCCTCATTCTTTGTGCGGGCAGGAGGGTCTAGTTACGAGTGGCGGAGCCGCCACCGGCGAGCAGGGCGTTGAACAGCATGCGGAACGTGCCATACGACTGACCACGGTGCTGCGGTCGAAAGCCGAACATCACGACGTGTCCGCGTCCAACTGGTGCGGATATCGCGGCCGCTTTCCCCGCGATCTGTGATGCTCCCTGCAGATATCCACTCAGCAGTATGTCTTCTCCCCTTTCGGGGTAACGTGCGATCACTCGTACTTGCGACGCGGCGGTGACATCGAACGTCACGGAGTTCGTGAAGTACACGGCAGCGGTGTCGGGCATTCCGAACGCGACTGCATTCGTCGTGTCCACGAGCACTCGCAGGATCGAGCCCGGTGCGTACAGCGGCTCCGTGCTCTCGCCAGCTTCCGGCGCGCGCGAACGTGTTTCGTCTGTCAGGCGGCGCGGCACCACGATCCGCTGCACCGGGACGCCGAGCGACTCCGTCGCCAGCTCCGATGCGTGATCGAGCAGCACCAGCGTACCACCGTTCGTGACGAATTCCTTGATCGCTTCGATACCGGCCGTGCCGAGCCCACCGGCGTATCGAGGAGGGAAATCCCGGGGGGAATTCCCGTCTCGCATCTCCCGCAGGCTCATGTCGGGGACGAGCAGTACATCGAAGTGGTCACGCAACTTGCCCGCTTTCGCGCCCGAATCGGTCAATGAGACGTAAGGCAGGTGGAACTGTTCGAGCACCCATCGACACCAGCCTTCATCCATGTTGCCGGTCCAGGGACGGTAGATGGCGATGCGGGGCATCGAGGTGAGGGAATAGCTGTTCGTCTTCCCGCTGTTACCACCGGTCGAGCTGATGGTCACGCGGTGCCTCGAGCGAAGGATGCTGTCGACGAGCGCGAACTCGTTCGTGTGCGCGGCGTCGATCACACCTGCACGCCGTTGTCCGCCAATCGTTCTTCCCTCCGTTCGACCACCGTGCGGCGCCGTCGCGAGCGGTCGCACGCGCACGCCCATCTGCATCGGCAGCGTCCAACCAGTGACATCGTACGGCTGTTCCGGTGGTCCGCCCGGCCACAGCAGCCGCTTCGGATAGTGCTGCACCTCGAGCAGATCTTTCGCGTGCGCGCGGAATGGCTGCGCCATCGGCACGATGATCGAGCTGTCCGTGTACGCAACATCGACTGCTCCGAGCTCCAGTGTCTTCCCCAGCAGCAGCGCCGCACCGGGATCGCGCTGCGCGATCGGAATCTCCCACGCCTTCACGCTGTCGCTCTCACCTCGCGCGATCTCTCTTTGTCCGAGCGTCACGAAATCGCGCACGTACCGCTCGCGCTCCGCGCTCGCGAGATGCACCAGCGCCTCGCTCGCGATCAGCTCGTAGTCCACGATGTCGCGCAGCGTCCAGCGCCCCGCCTTCCACGGATTCGGGAAGTTCACCGAGCGCTCGTACTTGGGCAGCCCGCGCTCGTGTCCCGTGAGCTCCGAATCCGTCTGCACGATCGGCGTCGCGATCTTCACGCTCGCCGCCTCGGTGAGCAGCCCGATCATGTTGTGACGCGCTGGCGTCGACCGTGCACCACCGTGCCACCACATGTCGTATACCGCATGGTCGACCACGCCGGCTTTTCCCTTGGACTCCAGGGCGGTCGACATCTCGGCACCGATCAGCCCGATGCCGCGCACGATCAGCGGATCGATGTTCGGGTCCACCGGATCGAGAAACGGCGGCACGAACAACCGTGAGCCTTCGGCGCCCTGCTGGTGCACGTCGTAGAAGATCTCGGGAAGCCACTCCTTGTAGAGCGCATGCGTGACGAGCTTCGTCTCCACCTGCGTCATCATGAACCAGTCGCGATTGTCGTCGTGCCCCGTGTACTTGTTGTAGATCCAGGGCATCTCGCCGCCCTCCCACCTCGTGCCGAGCTGCGAGCGATACCAGTCGACGACCATCTGCTCGCCGTCGGGATTGACGCTCGGAATGAGAATCACCACCGCGTTCTTCAGCTCCGCCTGCAGCGTGTCGTTCGTGGCGAGCCGGTACGCGAGCTCCATCACCATTTGCGAGCTCGCGATCTCATCCGCGTGGATGTTGCACTGGATCACGAGCACCGTCGGCTGGCCCGCGTAGAGCGCCTCTTCTTCGCTCGCCTTCAGGATGCGCGGATCGGCGAGCTGTCGTTGGGCAGCGAAGATTTCCTCTCGCCGTCGCACGTTCTCCGGAGTCGATACGATCGCCGCGATCAGCGGCTTTCCCATCGTGCTCATCCCGAGTGTCTCGATCGACACCGCGGGCGTCGCGGCAGCGAGCTTCGTGAAATAGCCGGTGATCTCGCCCCAATCCGCGAGCTTCCGATCCGCGCCCACGCGATAGCCGAGCACCGCTTCCGGTGTCGGAACGGAAGCGCTCTGCGCGCGAGCGCTCGCCGCGGATATCGATCCCGCCGCCACGGTGAGAGCCGTGAAGAACAGGAATGTCGAGAGCGAACGATGGACGCGCGAGCTGGGCGACTGCATGGCAAATCTCCTTGGACGTGTGATCGAAGGAGAATTCTCCGCGCGTGCACCGCTCGCTGCTAGATGCGTCGGCGTCTCATTTCACCAGCGGACGGATGTTACTTCAACAGTCCGATGCTCTTGCCGACCTTTTTGAACGTTGCCACGGCGAAATCGAGATCGGCCGTGCTGTGCGCCGCCGAGAGCTGGCAGCGGATCCGCGCGTGCCCCTGCGGTACCACCGGAAATCCGAAGCCCGTCACGAACACGCCTTCGCGCAGCATGCGCTCGCTCATCTGGAGCGCGAGCGCCGTCTCGCCGACGATGATGGGCACGATCGGCGTATCGCCCGCCAGCGGCGAGAACCCCGCCTCCGTGATGGCCGCGCGAAAGTAGCGCGCGTTCTCGTGCAGCTTCTTCACGCGCTCCGGATGCTGCTCGATGAACTCGACCGCCGCGAGCGCGCTCGACGCCACGGTCGGCGGCAGCGCGTTCGAGAAGAGCTGCGGCCGCGAGCGCTGCGTGAGATAGTCCGTCAGCGACGCGGGCCCCGCGGTGTAGCCGCCAGCCGCGCCGCCGAGCGCCTTGCCGAGCGTCGACGTGATCACGTCCACGTCGCCGAGCACGCCGCAGTGCTCCGCCGTGCCGCGCCCTCTCTGGCCGAGCACGCCCGTCGCATGCGAATCGTCCATGACCACGATCGCATCGTACGTCCGCGCGAGCTCCAGAATCTCCGGCAGCTTCGCGATGTCCCCTTCCATCGAGAAGATCCCGTCGGTCCAGATGATCCGCCGGCGCGCGGTCGTTGCACCCGCGAGCTTGTCCCGCAGGTCGTCCATGTCCGAGTGCTTGTACACGGCCGTCGTGCACTTCGTGATCGCCTTCGCGAGCCGCACCGAGTCGATGATCGAAGCGTGGTTGAGCGCATCCGAGATGACGAAGTCTCCCTCCTGCACGACCGTCGCCGTGAATCCCTCGTTCGCGTTCCACGCCGACACGTACGAGAGCGCCGACGCCGTGCCGCTGAAACGCGCGAGCGCCTCCTCGAGTGCGCGATGCACGGTGAAGGTGCCACAGATGAAGCGCACGCTCCCGGTGCCCGCACCGAAGCGGTCCAGCCCCTTCTTTCCGGCCTCGACGACGCTCGGTTCACTGCACAGCCCGAGATAGTTGTTCGACGAAAGGATCAGCACGTCGCCGCGTCCTTCCATCTTCACGTGCGCAGCCTGGGGCGAATCGAGATGGTTCAGCGTCTTGTAGACTTTGTCTCGCTTGAGCTCATCCAGCTGCGACTGGAGCTCCTTCGAAAACCGTTCGTTCATGAGATCACGCGATGTCGAAGATGACTTTTCCGGCAGCACCCGCCTTGATCGCAGCGATCGCATCGTCGGCGCGCTCGAGCGGGAATCGATGGGTGATGACGGGTGTCGGGTCGAATGCGCCGGAGCGAAGAAAGCGCGTCATCTGGTGCCAGGTGTCGTACATGCGACGGCCGGTGACTCCGTAGACGGTCACGCCCTTGAACACGAGCTCCGTCGCGAAGTCGAACGTCATGGGCTTGGCAGGAACGCCGAGCATCTGCACGCGACCGGCGGGCCGCACCAGCGCGAACGCCTGATGAATCGCGGACGGTACGCCGGACATCTCGAGCACCACGTCCACGCCGAATTCCGTGACGCGCTTCACGAGCGCTTCGAGCCCGTTGGGATGCACTACATCCGTGGCTCCCATCTGCCGCGCGAGCTCGAGCCGCGTGTCGTTCACGTCGGAGCAGATCACGCGCGATGCGCCCGCCGTGCGGCAGATCCCCGCCGCGAAGATGCCGATCGGCCCGCAGCCGGTGATCAGCACCGTCGCTCCGGGGATCTCGGCCGTGAGCGCGGTGTGAAACGCGTTGCCCATTGGATCGTGAATCCCGCCGATGTCGTACGAGATGTTGTCGTCGAGATGCCAGACGTTCGTCGCCGGCATCGCGATGTACTCCGCGAAGCAGCCGTCGCGATCGACGCCGATCACCTTCGTGTACGGGCACGCGTGCGCATTTCCGGTGCGACAGAGCGTGCATCGGCCGTCCACGATGTGCCCCTCGGCCGTCACGCGGTCTCCCACTTTCACATCGCTGACCATGGAGCCCACCTGCGTCACGTCCCCGGCGAACTCGTGGCCCACGGTGAACGGCGGCACGCATCGCCCGCGCGCCCAATCGTCCCAGTCATAGATGTGAACGTCGGTGCCGCAAACGCCCGCACGCCGGACCTTGATCAGCACTTCGTTCTCGCGGATCGTCGGCACCGGCACATCGCGGAGCGTGAATCCAGGTCCCGCCGACTGCTTCACCAGCGCTTTCACCGACGCTCCTCTATGAAGAGACTATGATGTGGAACAGGCGACCGTCCTGCTGCGGCGCGAAAGCTCGCACCTGTGTTGGGGACCCGCTAGACGATTGAAAGCTCTACATCCACTGCAACTGCGCTGGACACGAATCAAACCAATGGGACGAATCGAACCGGTGCTCGGCGATGGCGCGATTCGCGTAGGCGAGCGTTAGTTCTTTGGTTGGCAACTGAAGCAGGCTGAAAGCGTTAGTCGAATGCGAGGCGAGCGCCCTCGACCCTGACGTTTCCAGTCAAAGATCAGTTGCCCTTTACCGGTGGCTTTTTGGCAACGACAGCGCCTGGATTGTACTGGTTCGATTCGTAGTCTTGGTTTGATTCGTGCTCCGCCGTTGCAGTACACTAGAACGTCGTCGCGATCTGACCGCCGTCCACCGGCATCGCCACTCCGGTAACGAAGCTCGCGCGCTGCGAGGCGAGAAAGGCGACGACCGCCGCCAGCTCCGCGGGATCGCCGGCTCGGCCCAGCGGGATGAGCTTGCGCCGGTCGCGCAGCTTCTGCTCGATCGTGCTGTGCTCACGCTGCGCGGCGCCCGCTGCGAGCGACATCGCGCGGTCGGTGTCGAAGTGCCCGGTGAGGATGGTGTTCACGAGCACGTTGTCGTGCGCGCATTCCGTCGCCAGCGTCTTCGCGAAACCGGCGAGCCCCGCGCGCGCGGTGTTCGAGAGGATGAGCGACGCGATTGGCTGTTTCGCTGCCGTCGAAGTCAGAAATATCACGCGGCCCCACTGCTGCTTTCGCATTCCCGGCACGACGAGCTGCGCCAGGCGTATCGACGACAGCAGGTTGAGCTC
>DASXQD010000124.1:0-1862 GCA_036493195.1 Gemmatimonadaceae bacterium
TCGGGCGCAGGAACTCATGGCGCTCTTCGATCTCGCCGAGTGGCGTGACGAGCTTGTCGAGAGCTACTCGCACGGCATGCGGCAGAAGCTGATTGTGTCGTCGGCGTTCGTGCACCGGCCGCAGGTGATCGTCGTGGACGAACCGCACGTGGGGCTCGACCCCAAGTCGATCAAGATTCTGCGCGAGCTGTTCAAGGAGTACGTGCGGCGCGGGCACACGATCCTGATGAGCACGCACACGCTGGACGCGGCCGAGGCGCTGTGTGACCGCATCGCGATCATTGCGGGCGGCAAGATCGTCGCGAGCGGGACGATGAACGAACTGCGCACGAGTGCGCAGCAGAAGGGCGGGCTCGAGGAGATCTTCATGCGCCTGACGGGAGAGGCAGCGGCGCGGAATCTGGTAGAGGTGCTGAATGCCTGAGGATGGAAGACCGAAGATGGAGGATGGACGATCAGCTGCCGTTGCGGTGCTGCCCGATCCACGATTGTTGCACCTGCTCGTGCCGAAGGTGCTGACGGCGCGGGCGCGGTCGGTGAGCGACAAAAAAGGGCGCGGGGTGCGCGTCGCGCTGCTTGCAGCTGTCGGCTTTCTCTTCTGGGCGTTCATCTTCGGACTTCTGTACAGACTGCTCGCCTATTTCCGCGGGATTCCGGAAATCGGACCGCTGCTCTCGGGAAAACTGCTCGGGCTGATGCTCGTGAGCTTTTTCGCGATCCTGCTGCTGTCGAATATCATCACCGCGCTGTCCAGTTTCTTTCTCGCGAAGGACCTCGACCTGCTCGTGTCGGGCCCGGTGGACTGGCTGCGGCTGTACGGCGCCAAGCTGATCGAGACCGTCATTGCGTCGAGCTGGATGGTCGCACTGATGGCGATTCCCGTGTTCACGGCGTACGGCTGGGTGTATCGCGGCGGCTGGGGATTCGGCGCGTTCGCGCTGGCCGTGTTCGTCCCGTTCCTCGTGATTCCGGCGGTGATCGGGAGCGCGATCACGCTGATGCTCGTGAACATTTTCCCGGCGCGGCGCACGCGCGACATCCTGAGTGTGGTGGCCGTCGTCGCTGCGGCGGGAATCGTGCTGCTGTTCCGGCTCGTGCGGCCCGAGCAACTCGCGAATCCCGACAAGTTCAAGTCGCTGGTGGATTTCGTGGCCGTGCTGCGCACGCCGACTTCTCCGCTGCTGCCATCCGAGTGGGTGCAGCGCAGCGTGATGGGGTTGCTCAACGACAAGCCTGACTGGCTCGCCGTATACATGCTCTGGACGACCGCGGCCGCGTTCGTCGTGCTCGGCGCCCTGCTCCACCGCACGCTCTATGTGACCGGGTTCAGCAAGGCGCAGGAGAGCGGCCAGCGGTGGGCGCGCAGCGGTATCTTCTCGCGCTTCGTGTCGCGCATGCTCGCGCCGTTCGGCGTGCTGAAGCGCGAACTGCTCATGAAGGAAATGCGCGTGTTTTTCCGCGACACGACGCAATGGTCGCAGCTCATCCTGCTCGCCGTGCTGGTGGTCGTGTACGTGTTCAACATCAAGTTCCTGCCGCTGCGGGGCGAAGGCATTACGCTCTGGCTCGTCAATGTGGTGCCGTTCCTGAACCTCGTGCTCGCCGGCTTCGTGCTCGCGTCGATCGCCGCGCGATTCATTTTCCCGGGCGTGTCGCTTGAAGGCCGGACGCTCTGGCTGCTGCGGTCGAGCCCAATGTCGATGGGCGACCTGCTCTGGGCGAAGTTCTGGGTCGGCACCGCGCCGTTGCTGATTCTCGCGCTGCTCATCGTTGGCGTGACGGACTACCTGCTCAAGGTGACGCCGTTCATGTTCGTCGTGTCCACCGTGACCATCGCGATGATGACCTTTGCGATCAGCGGG
>DASXQD010000125.1:0-9162 GCA_036493195.1 Gemmatimonadaceae bacterium
CGCTGGGATCGCACACTGGACGGCTCGCGTCTCACGCTCACGGACAAGATCTCGCTCCGAAATTACAGCCAGAGCGCCGCGAAGATCTCGATCGATTTGTCCTTTCGCTCGCGCTTCGAGGACATTTTCGTCGTGCGGGGAATGCTTCCGGTGAAAGCGAAGCACCGGTTTCGGCACGAAGTGTCCAAAGACTCGATTGCGTACAGCCACCGCGGAGTCGACGAGACGACGCGCAGCACCTCGATCCGCTTCTCTCCCCGCCCCAAGTCCATCTCCGAGATGAAGGCAAGCTGGAGCCTCACGATCGCTCCGCACGAAACCATGCAGTTGGGCGTGACGATTTCAGTTTCCGAGAATCCCGATGCGAGCGAGCCGCCTCACATCGCGAAGCGCTCCAGCAAGGCGGCGCCCAGTTCGATCTCGCGTGTGAGTCAGGTCGGCATACCGAGTACGAATCGAATGCACGTCTCGGGCGATGACTCCAATCTGGGCCGGATGCTCGCGCGATCGCTCTCGGACCTGCAGACGCTGCGAACGAACATCGGCGGCGCCGAGTTCTTTGCCGCGGGCGTACCGTGGTTCGTGACGCTCTTCGGGCGCGACAGCATCGTGACCGCGATACAGACACTCGCCTTCGACAGCAGCATCGCCGAGCAGACGCTGCGCGTGCTCGCGCGCTATCAGGGGAAACAGGTCGATACGTGGCGAGAGGAGCAGCCGGGGAAGGTGCTGCACGAGCTCCGCGTGGATGAGCTCACGCGCGCCAACCTGCTGCCGTACTCACCGTACTACGGCACGATCGACGCGACACCGCTCTTCCTGATTCTCGTTGCGAGGCATGCCGCGTGGACGGGCAAGCTTGCTCTCTTCGATGAGCTTCGCGAGCACATCGAGTTGGCGCTCACATGGATTGCGCAGTACGGCATGGACGCTGATGGGTACGTCGCGTACGATAGCAACAAAAGTGACGGAACGCTGGTAAATCAGGGGTGGAAGGATTCCGGCGACGCGATCGTCAATGCGGATGGCTCGCTCGCCGTTCCGCCGATCGCACTCGTCGAGGTGCAGGCGTACGTGTACAAGGCGAAGTGCGAGATCGCGAACCTCTTCAGGCGCGCCGGCGAGTCCGCGCGCGCGACGGAGCTGGAGCGGGAGGCGAGCGCGCTGCGCACACGATTCAATCGCGACTTCTGGAATGAGAAGCGCGGCACGTACGTGCTGGCGCTTCAGCGGGACGGTAAGCCAGCTGCCGTCGTGTCCTCGAATCCCGGGCACGCGCTCTGGTGCGACATCGCGGATCCGAAGAAGGCTCGTCGCACGATGGAGCAGCTCATGAGCGACGAGATGTTCAGCGGATGGGGAATTCGGACCCTCGCCTCATCCGAGGAGCGCTACAACCCGATCGCCTATCATCTCGGCACGGTGTGGCCGCATGACAACTCGATCATTGCCGCCGGCTTTCGGCACTACGGATTCGACCGCGCTGCGCAGCGCGTGATCTCGGGGATCATGCAGGCCGCGATGCGGTTCCATCACGTTCGCCTTCCCGAGCTGTTCGCCGGATTCTCGTCGGCGAACTTCGACGATCCCGTGAGATATCCCGTTGCCAACCATCCACAGTCGTGGGGCGCCGGCAGCATTCCATTCATGCTCACGACGCTGCTCGGGCTCGAGCCCGATGCGTTCAACAGACGGCTGCGGGTGGTGCGGCCGCTGCTGCCGGAATTCGTAAATCGCCTCGATGTTCTGAGGTTGGCCGTCGGTGGAGCGAAGGTCGACCTGCGCTTCTGTCGCAGGGCCAGAGATGTTACCGTCGACATTCTCCGGCTCGATGGCGAGCTCGATGTCGACATCGAGCAGGGGCCGAGCGACGATGAGCCCTCGCGTCCAGCGAAAGCGGCGTCGAAGGCGAAATCACACGCAAAGGGGTGACGCGATGCACGCTGCATCGGGCGCGCGCGATGTCGAGCGCATCGCCGCGGTGCGGGCAGAGCTCGAGGCGTCGAAGCTCGATGGGCTGGTCTGCGCGCTCCCGAGCAACGTGCTGATGCTATCGGGATATTGGCCGGTCGTCGGCACCGCAGTCGCGGTGATCGGAGCGAATGAGGTCGTGGCCGTCATCGCGCCTCGAGATGAGCACGAATTCGCCGACGCGGGTTGGGCCAACGAGATTGTCGCGCTGGAGTCGGGCGGGCTCGACGCGCTCACGACCGTGCCGGATGCTATCCGCGAGCCGATGCGCCGCGCGATCGAGTGCGCGCATCTCGGTGGCGGAAGGATCGGCGTCGAGAGTGGGTTGCGCTTCGAGCCCTTCTCGTACGTCGGGACCTACCGCTATGGCTCGAGCATCCCGGACCTGTTGCGCGATGAGCACCTCACGCCCGTTCCCGCGGACGATCTGCTGGCGCGCCTTCGCGGGCGCTTGACCAGGCGCGAGCGCGACCTGGTTTCCATCGCGTGCGGCATCGCGCAGCGAGCGTTCGTGAGCGCAGCCCCGCTGCTTCGCCCTGGCCTCATCGAAACGGAAGCAGCGAGCCGCTTTCGCGACTCACTCAGCTCGACCGCCGAATCAGATGCCATCCAGCGCGCGGACGGATTCGCGTTCTGCATGTCCGGCGCGAACAGCGCCAGTGCGTACGGCGCCTATGCGCGCTCCACATCGAAGCGGCTGCGCGAGGGCGAGCTCGTGCTCGTGCACTGCAACTCGTACGCGGATGGCTACTGGACGGACATCACCCGCACGTACTGCCTCGGCGCACCCAATGATCTTCAGCGCGCGATGTACGATGCGGTGCTCGCGTCGCGCGATGCCGCGCTCGCGACCGTTCGCGCTGGTGTCCGCGCGGCGGACGTGGATGCCGCCGCGCGCGAGGTCCTCGCCTCGCGCGGATACGGCGCGCAGTTCAGGCATTCGACGGGACACGGTGTCGGATTCGCGGCGATCGACGCTGGTGCGCAGCCGAGGCTGCACCCGGCCTCGCCGGACGTACTGGTCGCGGGCATGGTGTGCAACGTGGAGCCCGCGATCTACATCGAGGGGTATGGAGGCATTCGCCATTGCGACGTGGTGGCCGTAACCGAGCATGGCTGCGACGTGCTCACGCCCGTCCATGCGAAGCTGACGGACCTGATAATCGGCCGGGCCACGTGACGCGGACCTGCCCGTGCCGCCGGTCAGTGCTGGTGCGTTGTCTCCGGAGCGGGCGATGAGACCCGATCCCACAGCTTGAACACCAGTAGCACGACGGCGATGAACGCGGCCGCTCCCAGAAAGGGCATGGGATTCACGCGCGTGAGAATCAGAAACAGCACGGCGAGCCACCCCGCATTGAAGACGTTTCGCACCGCCCGCAACACGCTCGTCGGTTTGCGCGTGAGTGCGGCGACCGCCTTCCAGCCGTACACGATCACGCCGCCGATCAGCAGCACGTGAACGATGTGCGCGAACACGCTGTCCCGAAGATCCAGGCCGACCCAATAGTGACTCACGAATGCCTCCATCTGCGAAAGCTCATACACACTTCCTACTCGCGCGGCGTCTTTCGGCGCTCCCGCCCGAGCACATACCACCCGCAGGCGCCGAGTATCGGCACCACCACCACGATCACCGTCCAGACGATCTTCGCCGGCCGGCCGTGCCGCGTGCCCATCCAGATCGACGCGAGCGCCAGCACCGCCAGAATGATCCACGCGCCCGCGAACCACAGCGGCCACGTCGTCCGGCCGGCGAGCAGCGACCGCCCCGGCGGAACCTGAATCATTTGCGAGCCAGCACTCGCTCCGCCGCGCTCACGATGTTCTTCGCCGTCATTCCGTACTTCGCCAGCAGATCGTCCGGCTTTCCGCTCTCGGCGTAGCGATCGCCGAGATTCACGTACTCTACGGGCGCCGGTGTGCCCGCCACAAGCGCCTGGGCCACCGCGCTCCCGAGGCCGCCGTGGTGCATGTGCTCCTCGGCCACCACGAACGCGCCGGTCTCGTGACTCGCGCGCTCGAGCGTTGCCGTGTCGAGCGGCTTGATCGTGTGCATGTCGATCACGCGCGCCTCGATTCCCTTTTTCGCGAGCGTGTCCGCCGCCAGCAGCGCCTGCGCAACGAGCAGCCCGTTCGCCACGATCGTGAGCGAATGCCCATCGCGCACCTCGATCGCATGTCCGAGCTCGAAGTGCACGTCCGCCTCGTGCACGATCTGCGTCTTCGGCCGGCCCAGCCGCAGATAGACAGGACCATCGTACTCGGCGGCCGCGCGCACGGCCGCGCGCATCGTGTGCTCGTCGCTCGGAATGCACACAATGAAGCCCGGCAGCGCGCACGCGAGCGCGACGTCCTCCACACTCTGCTGCGACACGCCATCCTCACCGATCGAGATGCCGCCGTGCGAGCCCGCGACCTTCACGTTGAGCTTCGGATAGGCCGCACCCATGCGCAGCTGATCGAATCCCTTGCAGAGAATGAACGCGGCAAAGCTCGAGATGAACGGAATCTTTCCGCTCGATGCGAGCCCGCTCGCGATCCCCACCATGTTCGCTTCCTGGATCCCGATGTTGAAGAAGCGCTCGGGAAACACCTTGCCGAAGGTCCAGCTGAACGTCGACTTCGCGAGGTCTGCGTCGATGACGATGACGTTCTTGTTCGCAGTGCCGACTTCGAGCAGCGCCTGGCCGTACGCCTCGCGCGTGGCGAGTCCCATCGGGAGTGCGTTCGCAGTGGTCATCGATTACTCCGCCAGCTGCGAGAGAGCAACCTGCAGCTGGTCCGAGCTCGGCGACTTGCCGTGGAACTCGTTGTTGTTCTCCATGAACGTCACGCCCTTTCCCTTCGTCGTGTGCGCGATGATGCACACGGGCACGTCGTGCGACTCGCGCGCCTGGTGCAGCGCCACGCGCACTGAGCCGACATCGTGTCCATCGACCTCCATCACGCGCCAGCCGAACGACTCGAACTTCGCATCGAGCGGCACGAGCGAGTTGATGTCCTCCACCGCTCCGTCCAGCTGATAACGATTGGAGTCGACGATCGCGGTGAGCGAGCCGAGCTCGTAGTTGCCCGCCGTCATCGCGGCCTCCCATACCTGTCCCTCCTGGCACTCGCCATCGCCCAGGAGCACGTACGTCCGGAACGTCTTGCCATCGAGTCGCGCTGCGAGCGCGTGACCCACGCCCACCGAGAGTCCCTGGCCGAGCGAGCCGGTGCTCGCCTCTATTCCCGGCGTGAGCCCCTGCACGGGATGGCCCTGCATTCGCGAGTTCACCTGTCTGAGCGACATGAGCTCGCTCACCGGGAAGTAGCCGGACTCCGCGAGGGCCGCATAGAGCGCCGGCACGCCATGACCCTTGGACAGAATGAAGCGATCGCGATCGGGCCACGCGGGATTCTTCGGATCGTGTCGCAGCACTCGTCCGAAATAGAGCGCGGTGATGATCTCGATGGCGGAGAGCGATCCGCCCGGATGACCGCTGTTCGCGGCGGCGATCATCCTGATGACGTGCGAGCGCAGCGTGCGCGCGATGTTCGCGAGCTCGGCGGTGGAAACTGTGGGGTTTGCGGCGACCATCGTGCTCCGGGCGGGGAGGAAAATCCAGGAGACTGAATAATAACGCGACCGCAGCCTCCATCTCAATTTTCGCGGCTCCGCCGGAGCTTACGTGGTGCGCCTGAGGGTGATCGTGAACGTTGCACCCTCACCCGGCGTGCTCTCGACCGCGAGCTCGCCGCCCATGGCGCGCGCGAGATTGCGGCTGATCGCGAGGCCGAGTCCCGTGCCCTCGGTCTTGCGCGTGAATCCCTCATCCACGCGCACGAACGGCTCGAAGATCCGGTCCTGCTTCTCCGGCGGAACGCCCCGCCCGGTGTCGGACACGTGAATCATTATCTCGGAGCTCGTGCTTTCGCACCGCAGGCGTATCGAGCCATCCGCCGGCGTGAACTTGATCGCGTTCGACAGCAGGTTGAGCAGAATTTGCTCGAGCTTCTCGGGATCCGCGCTCGCGCGTAGATCGTCCGAGCACGCCTCGGTCTCGAATTTGAGTCCCTTCGACATGAGCTGCGGAAGCACGAGCGGCTCGACTGCCTGAAGCAGCTCACTCACGCCCACCTGCTTCAGCATCACTGGCACGTGGCCGCTCTCGAGCTTCGCGAAGTTGAGCACATCGTTCACGAGGCGCAGGAGCACGCGCTGGCTCACCTTGATGCGCGCGAGATCCTCGCGCTGCGCCTGCGTGATCGGGCCGCGAATCTCCATGTCGAGCAGCTCGACGTATCCCGCGATCGCGTTGAGCGGCGTACGAAGCTCGTGACTCATGTTCGCGAGAAACTCGCTCTTCGCACGGTTCGCACTCTCCGCCTCGACACGCGCGATCTCCGCCTCCTTTCGCGCCGCTCGCTCCGCCTCGAAGAGCCGCGAGTTCTCCGCGAGCAGCCGCGCGCGGTCGAGCGCCTCCATCAGCTGCGCATTTTCCACGGGCGCGGCAGTCTGGTCGGCGAGCGCGGAGAGAAGCCATTCATCATCGGCGTAGCGCTCGGCATCCTTTGCGTCACCCGCACTACTCTTGGGACGCACGACGGCGAGCAATCCAGTCACGTTGCCGCCCACCACCAGCGGAACTCCGATGAATCCTTCGGGCGAGCCTGCGCCCAGCAGCCCCTTGAGACGCGTGACGAGGGACTCGTCGAAGGACTCGCGGAAGCGCTCGACTACTTCCTCGCTCACGCCGTACGCTGCGCGCACGCGCAGCAGCCCCTGCTCGTCCGTGAGCATGAGTATCGCCTTGTCGGCGCCGAGCATCTCCGCCGCCTGATCGGTGGCGAGATGCAGGATGTCCTTGAGCGACGAAGCGTAGGTGAAGGCACGGCTTACCTGCGTGAGGCGCTGCACGCGCGACTCGCGTGAAGCGTCGTATCGCTGCTCGCTCTCCGTCACCGACTCGCCTTCACGCGCGTCACGAGATGCGCGCACCCGTGGAGGTGATCTCGAGCTCGCGCACGACTGGATCGTGTCCGCTGTTGCGCGTCTTCACCACGCGAATGGTGCGACGCGTGCGCTCCTCTCCACCCAGCGCGATCGCGAGCACGTTGTCGGACATGTAGCTGAAGCGCTGCTCAGCCATGTCGAGGCTGCCATCCGCCGAGATTCCCGACTCGAAGGTGAGAAGGCTGGTCACGCCATTCACCGCGAAGTGCTGCACGAGCGAGTACAGATAGTCGTGCAGCCGCTGCGTGTCACTCGCTGCGGTGACGAGATCGCCCACGGCATCGATGACCACGCGCCGGATCTTTCCGTCCTTGATGTGCTCGAAAATGCCGACGACGATGCTGTCGATCTGCAGCTCCACGGGCGACACGTACATGAGCTCGAGCCCGTTCGCGCGTGCCTCCGACAGGTCGGCTCCGAGAAGGAAAAATGTGCGAGCCAGCTGCGCCGGGTTCTCCTGAAAGTTCACGTACAGAGTCGGTTCCCTGTGCGCGATGCCTTCCATCGCGAAGTGCATCGCCAGGGTCGTTTTGCCCGACCCGGTGGGGCCGACGAGAAGGGTCGTCGAGCCGGCCCATACGCCGCCGTCGAGCATCGGGTCGAGCCCGGGAACACCAGTCGATGTTCGGTCGAGACGCGGCGTGTACGTCGTCGCCACGCGGGGTGAAATGAGACGAGGGAAGAGCTGGATGCCATCGCTCGTGACGCGGAAGGCGTGCTGTCCCTCGCGATACGACGAGCCGCGCAGCTTGAGCACGCGCAGGTAACGCTCGTCGCGCGTGCCAAGCGCCTGGCGAGCGAGCTGGATGATCGAATCGCTCACCGCGAACTCGGGATACCGCTCGATGTCCGACGCGGTGTACTCGCCGAGGAGCAGCACCGTCACGTCGTATGCGGTGAGCAGCCCGGCGAGGTCCGATACCATGCGACGCGTCTCGGGCGGAGAGCTCGCGAGATCATGAATCGCGCGGAAGGAGTCGATGACGATGAGCTTGGGTGATACGCGCTTGATGAGCTCGGAGAGCCACGGCACGAGGGCGGAGGGACCATCGCTCGCGAGGAGCGGACCGATGTCCTCATACTGGATATCGGTGCCAAGCTTGCTTTCGTCGAAGTAGGAGAAGCGCTGCACGTAGCTCACCATCTTCGTCATCGGCTCGGAGAGGGTGCTCACGTACACGATCGGCCGGCCGGTGCCCGCATTGGCAAACAGCAGCTGCTCGGCGAACACGGTTTTCCCGGTACCCGGCTGCCCCATGACGATGTTGATCGAGTTGGCGGGCAGGCCGCCGCCCAGCACGAGATCGGCCTGGGGATTTCCGGTACTGATGCGGGGAAACAGATCGTTGTCGCTGCCAATGGCTGTGGTCACGTGGTGCCCGCCACGGTTTTCGCGTTCGCGCGTTGAGCCAGAAGCTCGCGCACCGTCTGCACCAATCGTTGTTCGGCCAGCGGCTTCATGAGAAAGGCATCGGCGCCGGCTTCGCGGGCGCGGCCCTGTGCGGCGAGTATGCTGAAGATCAGCACGACCGTGTCCTTCAGCGCTGCCTCTTTTCGCACAGCGCGGCAGAGCGCCAATCCATCCAGCTTTGGCACGAGGACCTCGGTGATGATGATCTCGGGCTTCATCTCTCGCGCCATTGCGAGCGCAGCCTCACCATCAGCGGCAAACTCCACGCCGAAACCGGCCTCATTCAAAAAGAAAGTCTCGAGATCGCGAACGTGCGGATCGCGCTCGACCACGAGAATGATGGCGTGATGAGATTCCGACGTGACCGGCCTAGGCATGTCGGGAGGCGCACGAATGGCGCCGGAGCGCAGTACCTCTCAAGCCAACTCCAGCTGGTGAGCGGGAACGAGCATCGGGTCGTGCCGGAATCAAACCGACGGAGAAATTAATCGCGTTGAATTGCGAGCAACAGGCGTTTATTTGTAATGATTTGTACAAATGTACAGTTATGTACGTTGTCGCACACGACTGATTTCAGCTGGTTTCCCGCGCATCACTCGACGTAAAAACGATACTACGCAATCCGACCGTCGAACGTTAGCCAGAAGAGAGTGCAGTCAGTGCGGCGCGAAGCGAGGATCCAGGCAGCATTGAACGCCTTTGCACTGTAGGTGCCGTCCAGCACGAGCCCCGTCGCGCTTTGCAGCACGGATACCGCGGCATCGGCGCCGGGCCGCGCGCG
>DASXQD010000126.1:0-6633 GCA_036493195.1 Gemmatimonadaceae bacterium
ACGTCCGGGTGACCGACGTGTTCACGTTGTTCCCCGAGATGTTGGGCGGCGCACCGCTCCGGGCATCGAAGAAGACGTTGTGCGCCACAGAGCCGAAGTCGAAGGTCACCGTCGCGCCGACCGCGACGGTCGTGGTCGCCGGCGAGAACGCGATCGACGGCGTGGCCTGCACGGTCGCGGTGGGGAGCGGTGGGCCTGGCGGCGATGTCGGCGTGCTGCCGCTTCCGCCGCACCCGAGGAGAAGTCCGACGATTCCCAGCATTGCAATGGTTTTCATGGTGTTTTTCTCAGTTCGAGCGAGGTGAGTGACAGAGCCAGGATTCGAGGCTCAGTCGATGATCGAGAAGTCGGCGGTCTCGACGTCGGAGTCGATGCCGAACGCGCGCAGGTCACGCTCATCGCAGACGCCATCGCCGTTGCTGTCCGGAATCACGTCGGGCGCGTCGTTGTAGATGCCGTCACCGTTGATGTCCTTGGCGACCGCGACCGACAGCTTGCTGTCCACGTTGTGGCCGAATCCGGCCGCACCAACGAGCCAGGTCGCCCAGAGCTCGGTCTCCGGCTCGTTGCGATTGGTCACGCCGGTGATGTTGAACAGCCCGGCCAGATTCTGGCATGACCCAGCGCCGATTTGTGTGGTCGAGAGCAGTACGATGAGACCGGGGAGCCGGTCGTCATGACCAGGTGCGGCGAGTCCCGGAAAGGGCAGAATGTTCGCGTGACCACCCGGACCGGTGAGCTGCAGCCCCGTGAATCCCGTCTGGGCGAGATTCGCGTGCTTGAAAGTGACCTCCATGTCGACCACGAATCCGAGACTCCCGATCCCCGCGCGGTCGCCCGTCTCGGGCGCGAAAACTTCGATGCCAACCGGATTCCGGCCGAGCGCGCGCTGGCGGCCATTGGACTGCGTTACATCCGCCGTGGCGGGGGAATTATCCTCCGCAACAGGGTTCTTGTTGTCCCTGCACGCCGTCGACACCAGCAGGGTGAGCATCATGGGGGCCGAAATCGCGAGCGCGCGTGCGGATCGCGGCGAACGGGACAGCGAGGTGAGCGAGAGCATTGCCTGTTCCTCCGAGGTGTGGGTTTGGCGAACGCGCGCAATCAACCGCGTCGTCAACGACCACGTGATCGGGGGGAGGAGAGTCCTCGCGTAGGATCTTCAGCTTGCCGGCGTCAGACGGCGGCGCACACCCGGCGTGGCGCGCCACGCATGCGCTTCGGGGAGTGCGCTACGGCCGCAGCAGCACCAGTCGCGCGTACCTCGACCAGCTCCGCGCGTTCCTCACGTGCATCACGAGCCGCTTCAAACGCCCCGGCCGCTCCGCCGCCAGGAGCTCGTCCGCGCGGTCCCACGGACGCACGCGCCCATGTCCGCTCCAGCGGGGCCTGAGCCCCGCGCGCCACATCGTGTACGTGAGCCACAGCGATGGCGAGATGTTCTCCGTGGGCAGCAGATCGTACATGAAATGCTGCTCCAGCCGGCGCAGCGCGAACTCCGGCTCCGGCGGCACGAGCGCCCGCTCCACCCACGCCGGTACCGAGATCCCCGCCACCGTGCGCGCCAGACGGAAGGTCCAGTAGCACGCGCTCCCGCCCCGCGCATCCAGCGCCATCTTCGTGAACTCCTTCCAGTCCACGCGCTCCGTGCGGAGCAGCGCATCGAGATCACGAAAGGCGCGCCACGCACCAGTGGCCATCATGTGCGACCACGCGAAATGCAAACAGAGATGCAGCAGCTGATCGTGCACGCTCGGCACCAGCACCGTGCGACCGCGCACCACCACCTTCTCGGCGCGGCGCCGAATGTCATCGCTCGTGAGCGCGAATGGGTGCCCCTCGAAGAAGAGCGAGGTGTGCAGCTCGACGCTCGTGCCCGTGCCCTGCGCGTCCACGAGCGGTTGGAGGTGATGGTGCCCCTCGTAGAACTCGGGCGACGTCTCTGCACCCTCGGTCCATCCCGATACGAGCAACGCCTCGCGCGCGCGCATCACGTCGTCACGCGGCACGAGCAGATCGACATCGGACATCGGGCGCGCGATGAAGGATCCGTACACCGTGAGCGCGAGCGCGGCGCCCTTGAGGAGCACGGGCTCGATCTCCGCCTCGGTCAGAGTGTCGAGTGCCGAGAGCAGCCGCGACTCGAGATGCGACATGCGGAACTCGGACACCATCGACATCCGATGCAGCGGCTGCGCCGCTTCGGGGAGCGATCCGACCGCGCTCAACCGGCGCCAGAGCACCGGCGTCGCGCGCTCCTGCTCGGCGAGCCACGTGAGCTTCGCCCAATCGAGCGGGCCCGCCAGCAGCGCGCGAATCGATTGATCGTTCTGCTCCCCGCCAGCGGTGAGCAGCAGCAGCTGCGCTTCGGGTGAGAGCGAGGCGAGACTCATCACAGCGTTGTCAGTACTGCGCGAGTGTGCCCGTGCGGCGCGCGTAGCGCAGCGCCTCCACGAACGCGAGGAAGCCGATCGCGTTCAACATCACGATGAAGCCGATGAGCAGCATCACGTCCGGCATCACGCTGGAGAGCGATGCGCCGTTGAGCAGCGTCTGTCGGAGCGCGCGCAGCCCCGGAGCGAGCGGCACCCAGTTCGCCATCGCGTGCACCCACGCCGGGATGATCTTCGCCGACATCGACCAGTACACGCCGCCCAACAGCCCCGACGCGATCATGACGATGCTCGGAATCTGTCCCGTCGTGCGGAAGGCCAGCACCAGCGATGCCGCGATGAGCGCGAACGGGATGTGCGCGAGCACGATGAGCACGAGAATGAAGATGCCGCTGAGCGATGCCGCGAGCGAGAGATGCATCCCGAGCACCATCGCGAGCGCGAGAAACAGCACCGCCTTCACGGCCGTCCACAGAAAGCTGTAGCCCACCATTCCCGCGAGCAGCGATGGAATCGATGCGCGCGTGGAGAGGAGCGCCTCGAGCGTGCCCGTTCCGATGCCACTGCCCACGGCATCCGGAATCGAGCTCACCGTGGTGCTCACGAAGATCAGCGCGATGAAGCCGATCACGAGAAAGCCGAAATAGTTGCCGCCTTGCGTGGCGATCGATTCCGCCGCGTACGGCTGCAGCGCCTTCGACACGAAGTACACGGGCAGCACCGTGACGCCGAGCGAGAGAATCGAGAGCACGATCGACACGCGATAGCTGCGCTGCGTGCGCCAGCTCGCTTGTATGAGCGCGAGTGCCTTACCCATTGGATGCTCCCTCCGCGCCGCGCCGCACGATGCGGTCGATGAGATCGGCGAGCGGCAGCGGCACGCGCTCGAATCGCGCGACCACCACACCCTGCTCCACCAGCGTCGCCACAACCTGCGACGCGTGCTCCATCCCGCCCGCCAGCTCCATCTCCACGCGCTCCCAGCCGTCCTCTGCTCCGCGCGTGGTGAGCGCGCCCACCACGCCACGCTCCACGAGTGCCGCGAGCGCGGGATGACTCGCATCGCGCGTGAACAGCGCGTAGCGCTCTTCGCCGAGGTCGCGCGCGAGCGAGGTGGTGGTGCCCGTCGCGAGGAGTCGCCCGTGGTCGAGCACCGCCACGCGCGTGCAGAGCTCGAGCACCTCATCCGCGCTGTGCGTGGCCAGCAGCACGGTGCATCCCTGGCGACCGGAGATCTCCTCGCGAAGAAAGGAGCGGAAGCCGCGCGCCGAAATCGGATCGAGGCTGCGCGTTGGCTCGTCGAGCAGCAGCACTCGCGGCTGGGCCACGAGCGCGCGCGCGATGAGCAGGCGCTGCTTCATTCCCGACGAGAACGCGGCAACGATCTTTTCCGCCGTATCGCTGAGCCCCACGACCTCGAGCACGTCCTTCACGCGCGCTCGCACCGCGGCGCCGCGCATGCCCTGCAGCTTGGCGAAGAGCTCGAGGTTGTCGTACGCGGTGAGCCGCCAGTACAGGCTGCGCTCATCCGCGATCACGGGCGCAAGCACGGAGCGCACCTTCGGCGACTCGGCCACGACATCGTAGCCGCCCACCGTGGCCGTTCCCGCATCGGGGAGCACGAGGGTCGCGAGCATCTTGAAGAGCGTCGTCTTTCCCGCGCCGTTGGGGCCGAGCAGTCCAAAGAACTCGCCTTCGGCCACGGCGAGATTGATGTTCTGCAGCACCGGCGCGAGAGGCCTGTGCGTCGGATGCCGGAGCATCTCGCCCCACGTGCGTCGCACGGGGAAGAATTTCGAGATGCCCTCGAGCACCACGGCGTGCTTCGCGCCCTCGCCCGCCGGGAGCGATGCGTCGCTCACCGCAGCGGCCGTCGGAGCATCGTCGGGTGCCGCGATCCCGCTCACGCGCGCGCCTCGGCCGCCACTGCTCCGCCATGCCAGGCGAGCAGCTGGTCGACCGTATCACTGATGCGCTCCATTCCCGCGGCCACGGTGAGCTGATAGACGGGAACGTCCTCCGCCACCGTGGTCGCGCGATCGATCACGCGCTGCGCTTCGAGGCCGCTCAACATGCTTCCCATGATGGAATGACGAACCAGCGCGAGCGCGGACGGCACGGAGTGCATGCGCGCACGCGTGACGGGCGGCGCGATCGCTCCTTCTTCGACGATCACCGGAGAGAGGAGATAGATCGCGGCGAGCGGAGCGCGCTCGTTCGAGAGCATGTTGTCGTCGAAGTCGTGGAGCAAATGTTTGCTGCCGGGACGCGGGGTCTCCGTTTCGCGATCGACGCCGAAATGGGTGGCGGAGTCCTGCCAGAGCTTTACTTGATGTACACCCGGAATCGCCTGGATGGGAGGGCGCGGGTCGACGGGAATCACGTCATCGGTGAGCAGCTTCGCGCCCGCGCGGGCGAGCGCGAGCGCGAGCGTGGATTTGCCGTGGAACTTGGGCGCGAGAAACGCGATCGCGCCGCCAGCGGTGGCGACCGCACTTCCGTGCAGCACCAGATGACCCGAGGCGTGCAGCGCGACGGCCATCACGCGACCCGTCACGTCCGCGCGTACCCACGAATCCTCGAAGTGCGGCCCGGGAGTCCAGGCGATCTCGCGACCATTCTCGCTGATGTCGAAGATACCCGTGTCGTCGAACACGAAACGAAAACCATGCGCGTGTCGCAGCAGTTCGACGAAGAAGCCCGGAATCACCTCGGCGCGACCGAGGGATGTGGTGGATGCGAGCGCGGACGCGTGCGGCGTGGTGCGCAGCGTCCAGCTTGGCGCGTCGCTCTCGATGGCGCGGAGCTCGGGGAACTCGATGTCGGAGCGCAGTGCGCCGCCGAACACCTGATAGGCTCTCATGGGAACGAAAGCGACGTGGGAGACTGCCGGGAACCCGACACTCTCCCACGCGCTAACGGTGCGACCGCTTAACCGATGCTGACCGGCGAGCCATCGCGGCACGGGGGCACGCCTGGGCCTCCGCAAAGCTCGTTACCTGTGCCACCGCCGATACCGCAGATGGTAAAACCATCCGTGGTGCCGTTGAACCCGACCTGGGTCAACTCGCGGAACGAACCAAACCGTTCCACACGTGGTTTCTGATACACCCGACCCTCCTCAAACTGTCGTGTGATGCCGGGCAGCTTGCCCGGCGGAAGTACGGCCCACATGGCCGTTGTTCGCGTACCATTTTTTTGTCGTAGTGGAATCTATTGTTCCGCTCTGACAGCCGCATGGAGAGACGGCGCTTTCGTTAGTGCAGACGATGTACCAGAGGCAACATGGGATCGGAGCCAGAGTTCTGTCTGTAACGTAAAGTACAAGCTGACTGAAAAATTATTTTGCACGCCGCGTGCATACTCACGCGCTGCACGCCTGAATTCCATTGCATCGATCACGCCAGCGGATTCGAGCAGGGAATGCTCGAATGCCGCATCGACCATCGCCGGAAGCTGCTCGCGCATCGATCGCGCGAAATAACCTTCCGTCACGCCCGTGCGTTTGGTGCGCGGCGCGAGAATGGAGTCCGGAAGCAGCCCGCGCATCGCGGCGCGCAAGAGTTTTTTCGTCTCCGTGCCGGACGATCGCTCCTCGCGCGGGCGAGTGAGCGCGAGCTCGATCACGCGTCGATCGTAGAGCGGCGAGCGAATTTCCACGCCTTCATCCTTCGCGAACGTCGACACCGCGCCGAACACGCGCGGGAAGTACTGATGCGACAGATACCAGGCCGTTTCACGATCCGCACGCGAGCCGCGCGTGATGAGAGGCGCATGGAGACGGTCTCGCTGCTCGAGTGCGTGCGCGCGTGCAAAACGCGAATCGATCCAGGGCGGAAGCGCGCGCTCGAGGTAGGAGAGCAGCGGGCGCCCACCGCGCAGCACGCGCGCAGCCGCCAGTGCCGGATGCGGAAGGTTCGGCTGAATCGCCCATCGAAAAAAATTTCGGAATCCCGAGCCTGACATTCCCTTCGTTTTCCACTCGCGCGCAAGCTCCGTGAGCCGACCGGTTCTCAGGAGATCGGCGAGATAGACCTCGGACACCTGGAAGAGTTGATCCCCTCCAACGCCCTCCAACGCCACGCGCGAATTCGTTGCGCGCGTGCCTCGGGCGAGGGATCGGTGCCACATCTCGAACGGATGTGCGAATGGCTCATCGCGCGCGGCGGCACGGTCTGCCGGGTGATCGAAAAAGGGGATGTTCTGGATGTCGAGCCAGTGCACGTCGGCATTCCATCTC
>DASXQD010000127.1:0-10086 GCA_036493195.1 Gemmatimonadaceae bacterium
TCCGTTTGTGTCCGTTTGTGACATTCTTCACAGTTGCCTTGGCTGGCCCCTAACGACTGTTGCCGGTTGGGGACGAGGACCGGGCAAGTCAGGCAAAGCAAATCGGATGAGACGACACAGACGGACACAAACGGACACAAACGGTCAGGAGCTTTTTACTAACGGCTCACGCTCCGCCATTTGATTCGTGCTCAGCGCAGTCGCAGTGAATCCCTACTTCGCGGCTCCGTCGCGCGCATACACGACACGACCGCCCACGATCGTCATCATGATGCGCGCATCGCGAATCTGCTCGGGCGGAATGCGCGTGAGGTCGCGATCGATGAGCACGAAATCCGCGAGCTTGTTCGGCTCGAGCGTCCCCTTGATGTTCTCCTCGAACGACGCGTACGCGCTGCCGCTCGTGTAGGCGCGAAGCGCGTCCTCCACCGAGATCTTCTGCTCCGGAATCCATCCACCCGGATGTTTTCCGTCGAGCGTCTCCCGCGTGACGGCGCCGTAGATCCCTTCGATCGGGGTCGGCGGCGCCACTGACCAGTCGCTGCCGAAGGCGAGGCGCGCACCGGCATCGAGAACCGACCTGAATGCGTACGTCGTCTTCGAGCGCTCGTGGCCGATGATCGGTTCCGCCCAGCGGCCATCGTCCATCTCGTGATAGGGCTGCATGCTCGCGATCACGTGAAGCGTGCCGAACCGCGGGATGTCGGACGGCGCGATGTGCTGCGCGTGCTCGATGCGGAAGCGGCGATCCCGAGGCCCGTTCTCCTTCTCGACGCGCTCGTAGTTGTCGAGCTGTATGCGAATTGCGCGATCGCCGATGGCGTGCACCATCACCTGCAGCCCGGCTTTGTCTGCACCGGACGTACGCGCGTACAGACTCTCGGGCGCCGTGACGAACAACCCCGAGTCCGTTGGAGAATCATCGAATGGCCTGAGCATCGCCGCGGTGTGCGAGCCGAGCGAGCCGTCGACGAATCCCTTGAGGCCGCCGATGCGCACCCACTCGTCGCCGTGGCCGCGCGCGGCAACGGTGTCGCGCAGCCGCTCCCACGTGGCGAGCGGGACCACCGCGTACATGCGAGTGATCATTCGGCCGGCCTTGTGCGCGCGCTCGAAGACGGTGAGATCGTACCACGAGCCACCCATGTTCTGCACCGATGTCACGCCGCGCTCCGCGAGATAGTGCATCGCAGTGTCGAAGTCGCGGTCGGCCACCGCTGCGGGCGGATCGGGCATGGAGTCGTCGACGAGTCCCTGCGCGTTGTCCTTGAGCAGCCCCGTTGGCTCACCGGACGCATCGCGGACGATGAGTCCTCCCTCCACATCGGGCGTCGACCTGGTAACATGTGCGGCAGCAAGTGCGGCGCTGTTGGCGAGACTCATGTGCCCATCCAGGCGCGCAACCCACACGGGATTGTCAGGGGTGACGGAGTCGACCCACTGGCGCGTCGGCAGCTCGCCACCCCAGAGCGTGTGGTCCCAGTCTCCATCCGTGATCCATGCGCCTTTGGGGATGGTCTTCGCGTACGCCTTGATGCGCGCGATGAACTCCGCCGGCGTGGACGCGTTACGCAGCTTCACGCTCGAGAGCCCACGCCCCGCGCTGATGATGTGGACGTGAGCGTCGTTGAATCCCGGAACGAGCATCTGGCCGTGCGCATCGATGACCTTCGCGGTCGCTCCCATCATCTTCCGGATCTCGGCGCTCGAGCCCACCGCGGCGATCCGATCGCCGCGCACGGCGATCGCTTCGGCCCAGGGACGCTTTGGATTGCCCGTCCAGATGCGAGCATTCACGACGGCGAGCGAGACCGGAGCGCTCTGCGCGCCAGCGGACGAAGCAAGCGTGAACGCGGACATCATGGGGATGACCCAGGTGAAGGCCGTGGTGAGAACCGAGCTGAGAACGGAGGTGAGAAGCGGGCTAGGGAGAACGCGCGTGGCGCGCAGTGCGTTCATCATCGGTTAGCGACGCTCCATGGCATCGCGAATGTCGAGGAGAATCTCGAAATAGAGCTGCTCGCGGCGATACGCGAAGTCGAGCGTGGCCATTTGCGAGCTGTCGTTCGTGGCCTTGGCACGCTCGAAGCTTTCACGGTACATCTCGTCCAGATTGTTGAGGATGCGTTCGCGGCTCCGCGACATGGCAATCTTCTCGAGGGCTCGTAGGGTGAGCCGTGGCGGATCGTCGTTCGGGGTGGCATTGAGCGCGGCTTCGCCCTGTTCGAGGAAGTAGCGCTTCGCCGCTCCCATCAGCGCACGGCGTGGATTGACAGGATCAGGCATGACTCGAGACCAGGTCTTCGCTCGCGACAACTACCGGTGCGTCTACTGTGGGGAGAATTTTCCCGCGGAGGAGCTGACGGTCGATCACGTGCAGCCTCGCGTGCGTGGAGGAGACCGGTCCGGTGGGAACTTAGTGACGGCGTGCAGGGGCTGCAACACGCTCAAGGGGCACCGCAGGCTCGCGGAATTCCTGTCTGCGGAGCCTGTCGCGCGCAAACACTTCTTCGCACTCGCGACGGCGGTGTGGCCACGCCATATGCGAGCGGTGGAGGAACAGCTTGCGCGCAGGGACGCCAAACGCGCGCAGCAACGCACGCGTTGACGCTCCGTCCTCGACGCTCAGGCTAGCGCGGACGTTCGCGCGAGGGTTCCTGCGAGAGTGCGCGGAACCGCTCCGACATTCGGTTCACACGCTCCGCGTACTGACGCGGCGTTTCGTCTGCCGCGCGTGGCGGCACGACCTGGCGGCACAGGTCATCCGCGTTGCCGGTGTTCGGTATCTGTCCCGCGAGCATCTCCGCGGCGCGGCGGAAGCCGTCAACGGCGCTCTGCATGAGTCTGAGCTCGGCGCCCGACTCCGATCCCGTGACATCCACCCCCTGCTGGCCAAGCGAGCGAATCATCGCCTCTGACTGTGTGTTGGTTTCCGTGCGTTCGCTTTCCTGTCTTCCCTCATCGTGCCTGTCTGCTCTCATCATGCTGCACAGCTCTGCTTCATTTGGGTAGCTTGTTGTCGCCCGGTGGAGCGACGTAGCGATACTGTTCGACTATCTGCCCGCCGATCAGGTGCTCGTGCAAGATCTGCTCGGCCCCTCCCACATCGACGTGCGCGTACCATATGGCTTCCGGATACACGGCGACCATCGGCCCATTGCCGCATTGTCCCATGCATCCCGCGTGATTGACTCGGACGATGCCCTGCAGTCCAGCTGCAGCGGCGCCTTTCTTGAGAGCGGCAAACACCAGATCGCTTCCCTGTCCTGGACATGTTCCGCCCGACGTGCACACGAACACATGATGCTTATACTGTCCCATGCGAGAAATCTAGCCATCAATGGTCATCTAATGGACGGAGTTTTCCCAAATGCGCGCACGTTGGTGATGCGGCGCACATTGGAAGCGAACCGTTCAGCGATGAACGTCGCTACTCGACCGTGAAGACGACTGGGCGCACCGCGTTGTTGCCGTAGCCGAGTCGATTCCACGTGATCGCGTCTGGCTGCGAGTTGCCGGCAGCATCGGTCGCTCGGCTGCGCAGCACGTGCCGACCGGATTGGTCTGCCTCCCACGGCAGAACCCATCGCGTCCACGCATGTTCGGAGCGGGGCTCGTGTACCTGCGCGTCGCGCCATCCACCTCCGACATCGACGGCAACCTCCACGCGGACGATGCGGCCGTTTCCGGACCACGCCCAGCCGGCGATCTCCGCGCCGCCGCGCACGATCGTTCCTCCGTCTGCCGGCGATGTGATGATCGACTTGACCCGCATGCGCGTGACGGGAGTCGACAGCCGATCCCGCTCTTCGTAGACGTAGCGCTGATTCTGGAAATATCCGTCGAAGGGATGGGTGAGCACCGATATCCGGGTGACCCACTTCACGCTTGCCATTCCGTACCACCCCGGAACGATCAGACGTAACGGCGCGCCATGCGCCGCGGTGAGCGACTCGCCATTCAGGTCGAACGCGAGCAATACGTCATCGCGCATCGCTTCGGCGATCGGGAGTGAGCGACCAAATCCAGTCGAGGTGCCATCGCTGGCCGCTCCCGAATCCGCGCCTTCGACCAGCACCTCGATCGCCTTCAGATCGATCCGTGCGCTCTCGAGCAAATGGCGCAACGGGTAACCCGTCCAGCGGCTCGTGCCGACGGCCCCGTTCGACCAGAGCTCTCCAGTCGGCAATGGGCACATGTGCAGACGACTGTTGCCCGCGCACTCCATCGTGACCGCGATCTCTCTACATGACGCTCGCATGGAGCGAAGCTCGTCAACGCTGATGTCGAGCTCGCGGCCGACCGCACCCGTTATGGCTACGCGGTGCGAGTCGCCGCCGAGAGTGGGCACGGCGAAGTTGCTGCGCACGAAAATCTGATTCGTCGGCGTAATCGCATTCGACAGCGCTGCGGCTGGTGTTTCCGCGTTGAATGGCGTGCGCTTGACCAGATCGAGATTCAATCCAATGGGTCGTGTGTGTGTTCGATCAATTGGCCATCGGAGAAATCGCAGCGAAACAGCATTCGAATCGCAGCGCCATTCCTGAATACTCTTCTGTTCGACCGGAGGTCGCTACGATCAGTAGCCCCAGTCGTTCGCCTCACCCGGCGGCGCCGCGTGCTTGATGGCTGCCGCCATCTTCTGAACCATTTCCGCCCACGTGAAGGAATGCCAGCCGTGCCCCTTCATGGGACGCCCATAGGTGAAATCAGCGTCGGAGTGCGGATTGGCCGTGCTGTCCACGAAATGTTCGAAATCGTAGACGGCGAGATTCAGGTAGAAATTGTCCATGTCGCCGGCAAAGAAGTGCAGCTTGCCGGCAAGCTTCGGACCCAGTGTCGGCCAGTGCTGTTGCGCGTAGGCGCGCAGGTCGAAGCCGTGGTCGCGCATGTAGTCGGCCACCGAGTGATCGATCTTTCCCGTCAGCTTGTCCCAGAGCGGAACCGGATAGCCGTCGGCACCGATGGGTCCATATACGGCTTCCCACGCCTCGAGCTGAAAGCCCGAGCGACCATGACTGCCGAGCACGGCCTCGAAGCGGCTGAGCTGACGGTTGGTGACGATCACCTGTCCCGCCGTCGTGCGCTGAAATGGACGCTCCAACGACGTGAATTGCCCGGCGGGCTCGGAGAACGCGTTGCTGTCGGCGTAGATATCGGTGAGCTGGTAGCGCCGGAAGTCGATCGGATCGGGTTGCAGAACCCACGCGCCGCCGAAGAAATCCGGATGCTGCAGCTGTAGCGCGAGCGTCTGCCATCCACTCGTGGACGCACCCTCCAGCTGTCGCGCGTATGGCTGGCGAATGATGCGGAAGTGCTGCTCGAGATACGGCACGACCTCCTGGACGATGGCGTCGCCGTACGGTCCGTTGTTCACCGAGTTCACCGAGTAGGAGTCGGCGAAATACGGTGTCTGCTGTTCGAGCGTGATGGCGATGACGCGCGGGAATCCGTCCGACGTCCACGATTTGTAGAAGTCGTATCCACTCTCGGTTCCCGAGGTCGTGCGAATCCGCGCCCCGCGGCGAATCTCGAATGCGTTGGGATCCTCCTGTTCGCTCCCCGATGCGGAATCGGGATCGAACCCGAACGGGTCCGGCGCGTGGCCCAGCGGATAGATGCTCGGATAGTACGTGTTCGGATGACTGGCGTAGCCTTTCGGCAGGAGCACCGTCGCGTGCACGAATACCGGGCGCCCCCAGAAGCGCGTGAGGAGCTGGCTCTGGATCGTGACGTGCTTCTCCCACTCCGTGTCCGCGGGTCGCTTCGCCGCGACAACGACGTGGCTGACGGTGAGGTGCACCGTCCCGCCACTGCCGACGTGCACGCGTTGCACATCGCTGTACAGGTTGCCGGCGGCGAACTGAAAGAACTCGATCGTGCCGTCGTTCATGTGCACCCAGATGGCGTGACCGTCCGAGCGATGCACCTGCTCGTACACGTTCACCACCGCCTGCGCGAAGTAGTCTCCGGGCGGGAGCTCGCCCAGGCGCACCGGATACCCGAGCGCGCTGTCGTCGACCACCACCTCGCGGCCGGGTGCGAGCTGATTCAGATCGATACCGAAAACTGCCGGCCCGACGTGCGAGATCGTCAATCGAGGCTCGGGCTTCTCCTTCTTGGCGATGACGACTACGAGACGCCCGGTGACCGGGCCGGGATGCGTTCCAGCCGCGATCGAGACAGTGAAGCGCTCGCCCTGTGCAGCGAGCGACGCGCACAGGGTGATGAGGGAGGCCGCGACAGCGCCGACCCAACGGATGCACCGCGATTGACGGCTCATCGTGAGGGCCCCGCGAGCGTGTCGAGCCCGGAGATGCTCCGCGACACATGACCCAGCGTGTCGAGGAATTGAATGCTCGCGACTCCCGTCGAGTCGACCATCATGCGAAGGCGGGGGCGGCCCATCGGATCACTGAGACTGACGACGGAGCTGCGGTCGGATGCACGTCCGGCAAAGAGACGCCGCGCCGCCAGTGGCTGTCCGTGATTCTGCACGAACGCCTGCAGCGCGGAATCGCGCCCGGGACCTGCGGGAAGCTTCATGAGCGAGTCGCGACGCGCGAGCATCTCCACGATCGGCATATCGGCTCGATCCGTGACCGAGAGTCCCTGCGTTCGGCGGCCATCTTCCTCGGAATAGCGAAGCGTCACCGCCTCATCCGAATCATATCTGTCGAACGCCATCCCTCCGTCCGCGGTGATCTTGCCGTTGACCTTGCGTCCGCCGAAGCCGATGCCGCCGTCCTCTTCGCCTTCGTCGTTGAAGAAGATCATCCCCGCTCCCTTGGGCCGGCCGGGATAGACCTTGCCATGAAAGATCCAGCCGGGCGATCTCGCGGCGTCTGAGATGGTGAGGCGCAGCTTGCCGTCCGGCTCGACGATGTTCACTCGCTCGACGTCGATCTCCTGGAAGTGCGGCCGCGCATTCACGCTGGTGAACGCCGCGAGCGCGAGCACGGTCGCGGCGGTGGTGGTCGCCGCGACGTACGTGCGGAACGAGAGCCAGCGGCGGCACCGCGAGAACAGATCACGAGTCATGGCGTGTGGGAGTTGGGGAGAGATGTTCGTATCAACGCGCGAGCGAATCAGCGAGACGCTGCTCCGGTCGCACGATCCGCACACCCGCGCGCGCGGAGGGATCGCCGGTGTCCTTGACGGCTGCGAGCGCCTCTTCATCGCTTGGTCCCTTGCCGTCCACGCGCCACATCCAGAAATAGCGGCCCTCGGTCAACGGCAGGGTGACGGACCAATGATCGCCGTCGCGAGTGGCCGCGACGGGCTTGGATGCGACGCTTCCGGCGAGCTCGACGCTCTGCGCATTCGGCGCACGGAGCGTGAATCGCGCGAGCTCCCCCCAGTGACGGCGCAGCAGGAAATGATGATCTGGATCGACGTGCACTGAGGTCACCGCTCGCGTGGCGGCCAGGTCCACCGTGTCGGCGCGCGACATGAGATGCACGTGGCGTCGCACGGTTCCCGAGTCGGTGACGAGCTCGATGTCGAGGGGAAGATCGAAATCGGCGCCGGGTTGCGATTGCGTGACGATGAGCTGCTGCCCCTCTACGCGCGCATCGACATTCGGGATGTACTCTCCCGCGAGCCACGGCAGGATGAGCGACGTCATGTCTCGTCCTGCGGCACGGGACATGTCGGCGATGAGCTCCTCGTAGCCATCGCTGCCACTTCCCGATCGCGCGATGTAGGCGCGCATGGCGCGATCGAATACCGAATCGCCGAGCACGTACTCGAGCTGGTGCAGAATCCAGGAGCCCTTGAAGTAGTGGATGCGGCCGTTGTCCGGTCTGCCCAGAATGCTCTGATGTCCCTCGAAGCCGCCGAGGAATCCCGCGCGATCGAGGCCGGTGATGTACGAGGTGCGGAGCTTCTCCCACATCGCGTGCTCCGCCTGCGGACCGTACACGTCGCGCAGGAGCAGCGATTCGCAGTACGATGCCCATCCTTCCTGCAGAAAGTTCGCCGCGCGCCCCGTCGCGTTCATCGTCCAGCCGTGCGACACCTCGTGCGCGAAGGCGTAGGACGGACCGAGCGAGGGCTCGTCGAGCATCGTCGCGCCGTCTCCGGAGATCACCGCGTTGTTCATCCGCACGGCGAAGCCCGAGTGCCCGAGCGCCCGGTCCTCGACCACCGCGAGATAGTGCGAGGGGAGCTGCGGCTCGCCGAAGCGGGGCACGAGCACGCGATATACACGACCGACGATCGCGGCGAGCGTGTCCGGTGAGAAGCGGAACCGGGGTGTGAGGAAGGTCTCCACTCGAAGATCGCCGATCTGCTTCGTGACCGGATGCCAATCGGTGTCATAGATCAGCGCGAGAAGAAACTGCGGGTGCATCGTCTCGCCGTGCACGATTCGAGCGCCGTTGCGTACCACCTCGGTTTGCGGCACGCTCGTGGTGAGACGATATCTCGCGGGGATCGTGGCGGTAACGGACATCAGGCTGAAATCGTTGCCGCTGTCGTAGCCGAAAAACGGGTTCCACGCGTCCGTGTTATTCAGGGCCCCATAGGCGACGACGCTGTCGTGCGGCGCGGCCGGCTTGCCGGACCTGGGCGCCGCCGGTGGCGTGTGCTCGTCCGCAATGCTGTAGCGCAGCACGAGCTTGGAGAGACGCGAGACACCACTCTTCGGTGCGTCGATCCAGAGCACGCCGCCGCCCAGGGCGTAGCGCGCTGGACGTCCATCGAGCTGCGCCAGAGTGATGTGCGCAGCGTTGTTGAGTCGAAAGGCGAGTCCGTACGGCCCTCCCACCGTGACCGCGAGCGTGTCGAGTATGTCGCTGTGGTGCCCGGGTGAGAGCGCGACATGCAGCGCCTGCCCGCGGATGTAGTTGAGGGTGTCGAGCGGAATCTGCCGTGTGATCATCCACGAGCCGTCGCTGCGGGCTGCCTCGTAGAACCCCGAGAACCGGCGCACCTCGTTCGTCTCGTCGGAGCCGGTCTCGATGCCGCTCCCCTCCCCCGAATGCACGGTTCCGGTGAGCAGCAGCACTGCGCGAGTCGCCGTGCTCTCGACTACTCGAATCAATCCGATCGAGCGCGTCTCCTTGTGCTGAATCGCCGATTCCACCACGGCGCGGCCCAGTGGATCAGGATACACACTATCGAACGCGGGCGCGCTCGCCGAGGAGAACCGTTGCATGACGAGATTCGCGAGGGCAGCGGGGGTGGCGGCGCCCACGGTCGCATGATCGGGCATTGCGATCTCATTCGCCTGCAGCTGGGCCGCAGGTGGATGCGCCGACTGCGCAGACAACGTCGTGATCGTGGCCAGCGCGGCAATCAACGTTGCGCAACCCTTGGTCGCGCAAGACGTGAGCAATCCCCTCGACCTCAGCATCCTCTTCCTCCATCAATCGAAAATACCGCGGCGCTTCGCATCGGATGTGCGAGAGCATGCGGGAAGCGGCCGACATCGCCGAGGACTAGTGCGCGGCCGCCGGTAGCTCATAGGTGACTTTGCCGGCCGCATCGAAGAACTGCATGGTCGGGACGCCGAGCGAGTCGACCCGGATGAGAATGCGCGTCTTTCCCGCCGGATCGTTCAGCCGGACCGCCGCCGCCTTCTCGGCGCCCTTCCCGATCAGTATGCGCGATGCCGGGGTGAGGCCGCTGTCGGTCATGAACTTCTGCAGCGACTGCACGGCGCTGTCGCGCGCGGCTCCTTCCGGCAGCTTCTTGACCTTCATCGCACGCTCGAGCAGCGGGCCCATGGGCTTTTCCGGGCGGTCGATCACGCGCAGCCCCACCCATTGCGTACTCTTGGGACCACCCTCATAGGAGAGCTGGACGGTCTGGTCCTGACGCCACTGGTCCATCGTGAGCGAAGCGCCGGCGTCGAATCCGTCCGCCACCTTCTTGCCGCTCCAGATCAACCCGCCGTCTTCGTCGCCCATGTCGTTGAAGAAGATCATGCCGGCTGGGGCCGATCCGCTGCGCAGCGGATAGCTCTTGCCATCGATGACGGGATCGGGGAAGTGAGCCTTGTTGGAGATGGCGAGCCGCATCGTGCCGTCGGGCTCGACGATGTTGATGCGACCGACATCGATCACATCGAAGTGAGTCGTG
>DASXQD010000128.1:0-3392 GCA_036493195.1 Gemmatimonadaceae bacterium
GGAATGCGAGGCCGCACACTGTGCCTCCGGTCGCGTCAACTGCACCCTCGATGCGGGCCGCCGGCACGCGCCTCATATGCGACGCACCGCCCGGCGTGCTGCCGGGCGTGCCGGATCGTGCGATGCGCATGCTCGCCGAAATTCTCGCCGGGATCGCTCGCGCGCGCCGCTTCATCTACATCGAGCACCAGTACCTGACCTCGCGGCCCATCGCCGCTGCGCTCGCGACCGCCCTCCAGCTCGTACCGCAGCTCGAGATCATCATCGTGCTGAACCAGAATCCGGATCTCACGGCATATCGGGTGTGGCAGAACACGCAGCTCTCCGAGCGCGGGCTGCTCGCGCATCCGCGCGTGGGCGTCTTCGCACTGTGGAGCACGGATGCACATCCGCACCGCCCGGGCGTCACTCGCATCAGCCAGCTGTTCATCCACAGCAAGGTGCTGATCGTCGACGATGAGTGGGCAGCAGCCGGCACATCGAATCTCGACGGTGTCTCGATGGGCGATTACGGCGACGACTTCGCGAGTGCACTCGGCCGGCGCGTCTTTCGGGGAGTGCGAAACGTCGAGGTGAACGTGATCATCGATGCGCAGGATGCGCACGACGTGTCGCACGGGAGAAATGCGCCGCTGGTGCGTGAGGAGGAGTCGCACACGATCATCGCGCTTCGCGAGCGCCTCTGGCACGAGCACCTCGGCCTCCCGATGCAGAAGCGCGTGGAGGGTGGCTGGCTCGCACTCTGGCGCGAAGCTGCGGCGAGGAACGTGCGAGCGCTCTCTTCGCGCATCGCACCGGGCCACACGGGCCAGCAACGCACGGCCGGCAACGTTTTTCCGTACAGCACGTGCGCAAACCCTCGTGACCAGCTCGCGGAGCTTGGCATTCACCCGCGCGCCGCGTCGCTCGAGCTTTGCTACAATCCCACGTGGCTGAGCGTGCATGCCAGCCCGCACTGGATCAGAAACATCTTTTGAGGCGCGCTCACGACTCCGCGACCTGATAGAGCAGATCGTCCTCTACGCGGTAGAGTAGCGGCACGATGTGAATGCGCGGATAGATGCCGCGCAGCCGCTCCGCCTCCTTGAGCACGAAGCCAACCTCATCGCGGATGCCGAATTTCGGTGCCGAGTCCGCAAAATGCTTTTCCGCGCGCGCCTGGTCCCAGCCTGCGGCGTCCATGAGCCCCTGCACGAATCGCTCGCGGCTCTGATCGAGCTTCGCCATGCCGCAGTCGGTGTGCGCGATGAGCACGATCATGCGTACGCCGCCAACTGCGATCGCGTACGAGATGCGAAACTCGTTGTCGCGCATGTTCGCGCCGGCGGTGCGCAGCACAAAGGCGAAGTCGTTCGGGATGCGCAGGGACTTCCGGCTGTCCATGCACATGCCGATCAGGAGCTGCGGCGAAGCGACGGTGCCGATCGCCCGGCCAAGGTTGTGATACTCGAGCAGGAGCTCTACCGGCGTTCCCCGGTATTCCGGAAGGATGTCGTCGCGATAGTTGACGGGAATGATTCGAGGCATGCGGCGAAGCTAACGTGCAAACGCCTCGCACGAGAAGTGGTGTGAGGATAGCCGCCCCGCGCCTTACGTGGTGAGCGGAGCTCCGGACACGAGATGAATGATCTTCCAGCGCCCGCTCATGGAGTAGAACCAGAATTCATCCAGTTCGCCGGTGCAGCGACGCGCACGCACGCGCGCCCAGTGCCCGGCTACAACAATGGCCGTGTTCGGCACGCAGTAGCCGTGCGCGTCGGTCGATGCGTGCGGCTCTGTGGGCGGAGCGGCGAGAGCAGACCAATCGGCATTTTCGTCGGGCACGGCGAATCGTGCCGTCACCTTGGCGGGATAGAAGTGGGTGACGATCGAGGTCCAGTTTCGGTCGTGGAGATCGCGATAATAGCCTCGGAGCTCCTCGAGAATGCCGCTGCGGGCCGCGCTATCGGACGTGCTCGCGGCGGCGATTCCCGGCAGCTTGGGTGCGCCGGAGGATGATACGACTGCGAGTGCGTACAGCGCGCGGATACAGGCCATGAGCATCATGGCACGAACGTATGCGCGCCCGTATGCGATTCCTTCCCGAATCGTGCGCTCGAATTGCCGTTGTGCAGGACGTTGTGCAGGACGTTGTGCAGGACATTGTTCGTCGCCCACATTGAGCCATGAAAATCGACCGGGAATATCTCGAGCAGACGTTGGCGGCGCTCGTCCGCATCAATTCGGTGAATCCGAAGTTCAGCGACGGATCGACGGACGAGCTCGCGATCGCCGCGCATCTCGATGGCGTGATGCGCGCGCTCGGGATGGAGGTGACGCTCTACGAGTCAGCGCCGCGACGCACGAGTGTCGTGGGCCGGCTGCGCGGACGGGGCGGAGCGCGCGCGCTCATGCTGTACGGCCACATCGATACGGTGGGCATCGACGGAATGAGCGCACCGCTGAGCGCGCGCATTCGCGACGGACGCATGCACGGGCGCGGCACCTACGACATGAAGGGCGGCGTCGCCGCGTGCATCGCGGCCGTGAAGGCAATCGTCGATGCCGGTGAGCGCCTCGCCGGCGACATCGTGGTGGTGGGCGCGGCGGATGAGGAGGTCGCGAGCACGGGAATGGCCGAGGTACTGAAGCACGTGCGCACGGATGCGGCAATCGTCACCGAGTCCACGGAGCTCCAGCTCTGTCTCGCGCACAAGGGGTTCTGCTGGATGGAGGTGGAGGTGGAGGGACGCGCCGCGCACGGCAGCCGATTCGAGGAGGGGATCGACGCCAACATGGCGATGGGGCGATTTCTCGGACGGCTCGACACCCTCGAGCGCGAGCTGCGCAAGCGCACGCCGCACGCGCTCGTCGGGCCGCCGTCGCTGCACGCCGCCGTGATCCTCGGCGGCAGCGGCACGAGCACGTACGCGGCGCACTGCCGGCTCGAGATCGAGCGTCGCACGATTCCCGGCGAAACGGAGGAAGGCGCGCTCGCGGAGATCCAGTCCATTCTCGACGCGCTCGCACGCAACGATTCCACCTTTCGGGGGCGTGTGCGGCCGCTGCTCGCGCGCGGATCGTTCGAGGCTCGTCCAGAGTCGAGCATCGTGCAAGCGGTGCAAGAGGCGTCGACACGCGTGCTTGGTGCGCCGCCTAACATCATCGGCGAGCCATACTGGATGGATGCGGCACTGCTCGCGGATGCCGGAATCGAGACCGTGGTGATCGGACCGAGCGGCGCGGGAGCGCACGCCGCGAAGGAGTGGGTCGACCTCGCGTCGGTCGAGAACGTGGCAGCGATCCTGGCGCGCGCCGCCGTCGACTTTTGCGGGTGACCTCGCTCGTGTGAGAGGATGAGTACAGGGGCAGTGAGCTCGAGCTCACTGCCCCTGTACTCATCCTCTCACACG
>DASXQD010000129.1:0-9417 GCA_036493195.1 Gemmatimonadaceae bacterium
CCTTTCGCAGCGAGCGCATGCCGTAGCGCACGTCGCGCCAGAGCGATGCAACGTGGGAGCCGGCAGAGGGCGATCCCGGAGGTGAATCGTTGTCGCGCGGGGCTCGAGGCTCGCTGTGCGCCAGCGCGTCGACGAGCGAGCCGTGATGCAGCTCGTCGCGCGCCTGCTGCGACGCCTCCGATTCGCTCACGCCGCGTGCGCGCAACTCCGCGAAGCGCTGCTCGAGATGCTGCGCGAGCTCTTCGGCAATCTCGAACTCCCGTTCGGCGCCCAGCCCGAGCGGTGCGAGACGCGCGAGGATCTCGGCGCTCCAGTCAGGCATGTGCCGGTCCGACGACCTGCCCGATCGCGTGCACGAACTCGAGCCAGCTCTCGCGCTGCTCCTTGACTGCTTCGCGGCCCGCTGCCGTGATGTGGTAATAGCGCCGGCGCCGTTGCCCCGCTTTTTCGATCCACTTGCCCTTGATCCAGCCGCGCTCTTCCATGCGATAGAGCAATGGATACAGCGAGGAGACCTGGAACTGCACGACGCCGCCGGAGCGCGACTCGATCAGCTTGCTCAGCTCGTAGCCGTGCCGCGGCTCGTCGCGAAGCAGCGAAAGGATGAGGAAGTCGGCGCTCCCTTTCTTGAGGTCGAGAGTAATCATGAGTGCAATATATATGTATCAGATATATGGAACACAAGTCCCTCTGCTCTGCCGATGGGAAGTCGACGCCGCCACCCTTGACACAGTCGCCGAGAACGGACATGTGAACGGGACCCAGTTTCAGGATCGGCAGAAATGCGACTGCATCTGTCGGCAGCGTGGTGGCTCGTGCCGCTTGCCGGAACACCAGCTCACGCGTGGCTCGGTCGACTGATTTCACCACGGCGCGACTCCACCATGAGCACGTGGCGACCTCTCGCGAAGGACGGTGCCGATCGCGGATTCCTCCGGGACCAGGCGGTGACACGACATCTCGCGCTCGCCTTGATGATGGTCGCCGCAGGCTGTGCATCCGCGCACACGACCGCTGCGGCGCCCACGAAAGAAGACCCGCTCCGGACGGACTGGGCGAATCTCGCACGCTTCCGCGACGCCAACGAGAGGCTTCCGCCGCCAATGAAGAATGAGAAGCGCGTCGTCTTCATGGGCAACTCGATCACGGAGAATTGGCAGCAGTACTTCGCCGCGATGTTTCCCGGCAAGCCCTACATCAATCGCGGCATCAGCGGCCAGACGACACCGCAAATGCTGGTGCGCTTTCGATCCGACGTCATCGCGCTCGAGCCCGCGGTCGTCGTCATCCTCGCCGGCACCAATGACATCGCCGGGAATACCGGTCCGTCAACGCTGGAGATGATCGAAGACAACATCGCCTCGATGGCCGAGCTGGCGAGAGCGAATGGGATCAAGGTCGTGCTGTCGTCGGTCCTGCCTGTGCACGACTATCCATGGAAGCCGGGGCTCGAGCCGGCCCCCAAGATCATCGCGCTCAATAGGTGGCTGAGAGAATATGCCGCTCGGCACGGCGCGATCTACGTCGACTTTCACTCGGCGATGGCGGACACGGAAGGCGGGATGCGCGGCGGCCTGTCTTCAGACGGAGTCCATCCGAACGAAGCCGGCTATCGCATCATGACACCACTTGTGGAGCAGGCGATCGAACAGGCGCTCCGAGCGCAGTGACGCTCAGCCCCTCAGTAGCATGTACGTGCCCAGAAGCAGGAGAAGAATCGCGACGATGCGCCGGAACGCGGGCTCGGGAATACGCCGCAGTGTCCGAACACCGAGCACCGTGCCAGCGAGCGTGCCGAGCGTCGCGATGAGCACGAGCGGCCAGATGCGGGCGATCGCAGCGGTCTGTGTGGCGAAGTAGACTGGCATGCGCGCGCCATCGACCACCAATCCGATGGCGGTGGCAGTGGCGACGAACGCCTGTCGATCGAGATCGAACCCGAGCAGCGCCGCGGATCGGATGCCACCCTGATTTCCCACGAGTCCGCCGAACACTCCCGAGATGCCTCCCGCAACCCACGCGACCGGGCCGCCGAACCGCATGCGACGTGCGAATCCCGTGAGCTCGCTGATCCCCACGAAGAGGAGGAGCAGACCAAAGACGATCGCGAGCGAGCGGTTGCTGGCGTACGAGTGCAGCAGGGCTCCCACAAGACCGCCCGCAGCGCTGGTGATGCCGAAGCTCAAGAGGACGCGGCGATCCACGGACGCGCGCAGCCGCCAGAAACGCAGAGCCGTGGCGAGCAGGTGCGGGATCGACACCGCGGCGACGGCCAGCTGTGTGCCCACACGCACCGCGAACAGCGGCGTGAGCACGCTGCCGATCCCGAAGCCCACGACGGATGCGATGGCGCCGGCGAGCACCGAGCCGACGGCGATGATCAGGACGTAAATCACGCAAGGCGCGCGACAAACGTCCGAAAAAAAACAGGCGGCACGAGCTCCATGCCCATGCCGCCCCGATTCCTCCGTTCACACCGCATTCAAGGACGCGAGCGACGCCGCGCGTCCGCTAAAACGGCAGGTCGTCGTCCTCGGTGTCCAGATTCCCCCGGAAATCCTCGAAGTCTCCGCCCGCCGCGCCCGTGCCCGCGCCCGCACCACGCGTCCGATCCGTCGCTGCGGCGCGCGGCCGCGAGTTGGTGCCGCTCGCCGCATCGCTGTCGTAGCTGTCGGAGCCGCCGGCCTTGCCGCTCAGCATGATCAGCTCGCGCACGTTGATCTCCGTGGTGTAGCGCGTCTGATTCTCCTTGTCCTGCCACTGGCGGTACTCGATGCGCCCCTCGACGTAAATCTTGTCGCCCTTCTTCAGGTAGCGCTCGACGATGTCCGCCAGCGTCGATGCCTTGCTGTTCCAGACGACGCAGCGATGCCACTCCGTCTTCTCCTGCTTGTCTCCGCTCGGACCACTCCAGCTGCGGCTGGTGGCCAGCGAGAACGTGGCGACGCGATTGCCGCCGGTGGTGGAGCGGACTTCGGGATCGGCGCCGAGATTGCCGATCAGGGTGACCTTGTTCAGGCTGCGACTCATATGGATCTCCTGGCGGTTGGCGAGAGCACTCGCCTGACAGAGTATAGAGCGATTGCGCGCAGCGCGCCAACGGTCCGGCGCGGCCATTCTCCTTTCATTGCGTACCCCTCGAGCTCCCGCGCGTGCGCGCGGGACGAGCGCGGCTCATTCGGCTGTCTCCGGCACGAGATCGAGGCGAAGGACCAGCGCATCCTCCTTCGGCTTGCGATAGTACTCCCGCCTGCGACCGACCTCCACGAAGCCCCGTGAAGCATACAGCGCGCGCGCGGCAACGTTCGAATCCCGCACCTCGAGATAGAGCGTGTCGACATCGGAGTCGCGCACGGCTGCGATCGCGCCATCGAGCAGCAGGGCGCCAATTCCGCGGTGTCTCGCGTCTTTCGCCACCGCGAGATTCCCGATCTCTCCCTCATCGAGCACGAACCACGCGACGACGTAGCCGCGCGCCGCACCACCGACATCCGCGATCAGGAACGCGACTCGCGGATCATCGACGAGATCGACGAACGCGCTTCGATTCCATGGATCCCCGAACGATGCGTGCTCGATCGCGAGCACGGCATCGAGATCCGCATCGCGCGCCCGGCGCAGCACGATGCGCGCGCGCGCGTCACGATTCGTCACTTCGGCGGTGCCCGCGTCTTCGTCGATGCGCATGCTACGACACCGATAGCGGACGCCCGTGCGCCTGCTCCCACTTGACCTGCGCCTCGGCCAATCGGCCGTAGTCCGGCTCCCACGCGGCGAGCGAGACCGGAGACAGCGCGAGCCACGCGCCGAGCCGCACGACGCTCGCTGCGCGGGGATTCGTGCGCGGACGCTCCTCGGGACCGATCACAATCGCCTGCAGCAACGCCGCCTCCCTCGCGAGTGCATCGCGCGGCACGAGGCGCACCGGCGAGAGCTCCGTCACCTCATCGTTGCTGCGAGTGTAGGCAGCCGCGAATACATCGCCGCGCAACGCGTCGAGGACCGCGACGTACACTCCGTTCGCGAGCGACGCATCGGCGGCGATGAGCGCGAGCGACGGCACCGCGTACAGCGGGATGCTCTGGGCGAACGCGATTCCCTTGGCCAGCGACGCGGACACGCGCAGACTCGTGAAGCTCCCCGGCCCCGCCCCGCACACGACGCGCGCGAGATCGTGCACGGTCGCACTCGCCTCGCGCAGCGCGTCGTCGATCGCCGGCAGCAGATGCTCCTCGGCTCCGCTCCGCATCGCGACCTCGCGCGACGCGAGGAGCTCCGCGTCGCGCAAGACCGCTACCGAGCCCGTCGATGTGGCCGCCTCGAGCGCGAGTGTCAGCATGGCGCTCATCCGGCGAGGAGGAGACGCCGCTCCTCGTCTGCGGGATCGAGCTCCAGATCGATCGGGACCGCATCAGGCGGAATGCGGTCGCCGCCGCGCTCGGGCCACTCGACGAGCACCAGTGCGTTCGCGCGCAGCATGTCATCCCAGCCGAGATTCGTGAGGTCCTCGGGTTCCTCGAGCCGATAGAGATCGAGATGGTAGATCGGAAACCGATCGCCCTGGTACTCGTGCACGAGTGCATACGTCGGGCTCGTGACTTCCGTCGTCACGCCCGCGCCGCGGCAGATCGCCTGGACGAGCGTAGTCTTGCCGGCGCCGAGATCGCCGGCGATCGCGACGACGAGCCTCGCGTGCGCTGACTTGCCGAAGCGCTCCCCCCAGGCGACGAGCTCGTCGCGCGTGAGGGCAATGTGCCCGCGCGGCGCCGCATCGGGCACGATGTGGTGGTGCGCATCCATCAGCGAGGCGCCCGAATGCGGCTCAGCCCCTCTCCACGTTTCGATCCGAGCGCAGCGGCGCTGCCATTCCCCCTCGCCTTCACTTCGAGCAGCTGATCGCGCAGCGCCGCCGCCGATTCGAAGTCGAGATTCGCCGCCGCCTCCTTCATCTGTGACTCGAGCAGCTCGATGAGTGTGGCCGTGTCCATTTCGCTGGCGTACGTCGCCACTTGCTCGGCGACCTTTCTGCTTCTGTCATCACGCTCGCCGCGAGCATCCGCGACGCGCGTGATGAACCGCACCTGCTCGGTGCTCTTGACGACCGTGGTCGGCGTGATATTGTGCTCGAGATTGTACGCGCGCTGGATCTCGCGGCGGCGCTTCGTCTCGTCGATGCAGCGGGCCATCGAGCCGGTGACCCGGTCGGCGTAGAAGATTGCACGCCCTTCGACGTGGCGCGCTGCGCGGCCCGTGGTCTGGATGAGCGAGCGGTCGCTGCGCAGAAATCCTTCCTGATCCGCATCGAGCACCGCGACGAGCGACACTTCGGGGAGATCGAGTCCTTCGCGCAGCAGGTTGATGCCGACCAGCACGTCGAAGTCGCCGAGGCGAAGACCGCGAATGATCTCGACGCGCTCGATGGCATCGATGTCCGAGTGCATGTAGCGCACGCGTACGCCCATCTGCTGCAGATAGTCGGTGAGATCCTCCGCCATCCGCTTCGTGAGCGTGGTGACGAGCACGCGCTCGCCGCGCCGCTCGCGCAGCCTGATCTCGCCGAGCAGATCGTCGACCTGGCCGCGCACCGGCCGCACCTCGATCTCCGGATCGACGAGCCCCGTGGGACGAATGATCTGCTCGACCACGACACCCTCCGAGAGCTGCAGCTCGAGATCGCCCGGAGTCGCCGACACGAAAAGCGCGCGCGGCGTGAGCTTCAGAAACTCATCGAACATCAGCGGCCGGTTATCGAGCGCGCTCGGCAGGCGAAAGCCATAGTCGACGAGCGTGAGCTTGCGCGCGCGATCGCCATTGAACATGCCGCCGATCTGCGGCAGCGACACGTGCGACTCGTCGACGACGACGAGGAAGTCCTCAGGGAAAAAATCGAAGAGGCACGCGGGTCGCTCGCCCGCTTCTCGACCGGAGAGGTGGCGCGAATAGTTTTCGATTCCCGCGCACGTGCCGACTTCGAGCATCATCTCGACATCGAAGTTCGTGCGCGACTCGAGCCGCTGGGCCTCGAGCAGCTTTCCCTGCTCGCGCAGCGTGATCAGGCGCTCGGCGAGCTCGGCGCGAATGAGCGCGATCGCGCGCTCGAGGGTTGGGCGAGAGGTGACGAAGTGCTTCGCGGGGTAGATCGCGGCGCGCTGGAGGTCGGCGATCGTCTCGCCGGTGACGCAGTCGATCTTCGAGATCTTCTCGACCTCATCGCCCCACATCTCGATGCGGACGCCCTGCTCCTCGTACGCGGGAAAGATCTCCACCGTGTCGCCGCGCACGCGGAAGGTGCCGCGCTCGAAGGAGACATCGTTGCGCAAATACTGGATCCCGACGAGCGCGCGCAGAATGTCGTCGCGGCCGCGCACGTCGCCGCGCGCAATGCTCACCATGCGCGCGCGATACTCGACAGGATCGCCGAGGCCGTAGATCGCGGAGACGGTCGCCACGATGATGACATCCTCGCGCTCCATGAGACTCGATGTCGCGCGCAGGCGCAGCCGGTCGATGTCCTCGTTGATGGAGGCGTCCTTCTCGATGTACGTGTCGGTGGTCGGCACGTACGCCTCGGGCTGATAATAGTCGTAGTACGAGATGAAATACTCGACCGCGTTGTGCGGGAAAAAACTCTTGAGCTCCCCGTACAGCTGCGCCGCAAGCGTCTTGTTGTGCGAGAGGACGAGTGTGGGCCGCCCATGCGCCTTGATGACGTTGGCCACCGACATCGTCTTTCCCGAGCCTGTGACGCCCAACAGCGTTTGAAAGCGGTCGCCTCGCTGCAGTCCGGCCGAGAGCTCGGCGATGGCGCGCGGCTGATCGCCGGCGGGCTTGAACGGCGCCTGAAGGTCGAATTCGGCCATGCGGAAATATAACGATTCGGTGGCTCTTCGGCTCGTTCGCGACGGCCGACTACCGGACCGCGCGGCGCTAGTGCTTGTCCGTGCGCTCGCGGCGCTCGCAGCTCGAGATGCCCTTCACTCTACGGATCAGCCTGGTGAGTTTCTGCAGATGCGCGAGGTTCTCGACCTCGAGCAACACCGACCCGGAGACGTTGCCACCGAGCCCCGACTTGAGCTCCATGCTCTTCATGCTCGTGCCGCTTTCGGTGATCGCGGCGGCGACGTCCGCATACAGTCCGCGGCGATCCGATCCCTCGAGCGCGAGACGAACGAGAAAGAGCTCGCCTTCCTGTTCCTTCCAGTCGATGTCCAGCCGGCGCTCCGGCTCTTCTGCCAGCAGGAGCACGTTCGGGCAGTCGGCGCGATGAATGCTCACGCCGCGACCGCGCGTGACGTAACCCACCACGGGGTCGCCCGGCACCGGTTGGCAACATTGCGAGTAGCGCACCATCAGCCCGTCCACGCCCTGGATGCGCACGCCACGCGCGGGTCCGCGCATGCGACGCACCAGCCGCTCGATCGTGCTCGCCTTCGCCGGCGTTTCGGTGGACTCCTCCGGGAACATGATCCTGAGCGCCTGCGCGATCGCGATGTCGCCCTGCCCGATCGACGAGATCAGGTGCTTCGAATCATTGAGGCCGAGCGCTTTCGCGGCCTCGGTGAGCAGCGTGTCATCGGGCTTCACGTGGCGCCGGCGCAGCTCGCGGTCGAGCATCTCGCGCCCGATCTTCGCGGATGTGTTCTGCTCCTCGACGCGAATCCACTGGCGGATCTTGTGGCGAGCGCGCCCCGTGCGCACGTGCGCGAGCCAGTCGCGGCTGGGTCTCGCGGTAGGCGAGGTCACGATCTCGATCGTGTCGGAGCTCCGCAGCTCGCGCGAGAGCGGCGCAATGCGGCCGTTCACCTTCGCGCCCTGGCAGTGCAATCCGACCTCGGTGTGCACGGCGAAGGCGAAATCGATCGGCGTCGCGCCCTCGGGCAGCTCGATCACGTCGCCGGTTGGCGTCAGAACGAAGATTTCCTTCTGATAGAGATCGAGCTTCAGGAACTCGAGGAACTCATCCGGATTCTTCGCGTCGAGCTGAAACTCGAGGATCTGCCGGAGCCAGCTCATGTCCTGCTCGGCCTTGTCGGCGCTCGAGCGATTCTCCTTGTACAGCCAATGCGCCGCGATGCCGTACTCGGCGGTATCGTGCATCTCTCGCGTGCGAATCTGCACCTCGTAGAGCTGCCGCCCTGGACCGAACACTGTGGTGTGCAGCGATTGATAGCCGTTCGACTTCGGCTGCGCGATGTAGTCCTTGATGCGCTCCTGCAGCGGCGTCCACCCATCGTGGATGACGCCGAGCGCGTGATAGCACTCGGGAACGCTGTTGACGAGCACGCGAACGGCCATGAGGTCGTAGATCTCCTCGTACGGCTTTTCGCGCGACTTCATCTTCTTCCAGATGGACCACAGGTGCTTGGGGCGGCCGACGACCTCGACATCCTTGATGCCGGCACGTTCCAGCTCGCGCTCGAGCGGCTCCGAGAACTGTTTGATGAGCTGCTCGCGCAGATCCCGTTTTTGTGCGACGAGCTTCGCGAGCGCCTTGTACTCGGGCGGCTCGATGTACTTGAAGGAGAGGTCCTCGAGCTCCCACCGCATCTGCGCCATTCCGAAGCGGTGCGCGAGCGGCGCATAGAGGTCCATGGTCTCCTGCGCGATGCGGCGGCGCTTCTCCTCGGGGAGATAGTCGAGCGTGCGCATGTTGTGGAGGCGATCCGCGAGCTTGATCAGAATGACGCGAACATCCTTGGCGATCGACAGAAGGAGCTTCCGGTAATTCTCGACCTGGCGCTCCTCGCGCGATTGGAAGGAGATGTTGCCGATCTTGGTGACACCGTCGACGATCGCTGCGATCTCCTTTCCGAACTCGGCCGCCACATCCGCGACGGTGACCGCGGTATCCTCGACGACATCGTGAATGAGCCCGCACGCCACGGTGCTCGAATCGAGATGCAGCTCGGCCAGGATTTTCGCGACCTCGACGCAATGGTGGAGATACGGCGCACCCGACGACCGCTTCTGCCCGTAGTGCGCGCGCTCGCTGAACTTGAACGCGCGCGCGATGAGGTCCGCATCGAGTCGCTCGAGGCGGGCGTCACCGAGGTTGAGCTCGGGAAGAATCGATTTGAGCGTCGGAGCCGTCAATGTCGTCCTGAGGTCACCGTGAGTTCACCTGCTCAACCTATAACACGACACGCACCACTATGAACAGCGCGCGCGCGCTGGCTGCAATTTTTCCATGCACCGAATAACGCAGTAACAGGCTTGCTCGTGCCCGGTGACGCCATCGTGCACGTCTGTTCGAACGCCGTTACAACAACCCCGCCTCCGCGAAGCTCACGTAGCGTCCGCGCCCGACGATCAGATGGTCGTGCACCGGAATGTCGAGCAGTCGTCCCGCCGCTACCAGCTGATCCGTCACCGCACGGTCATCCGCGGACGGCGTCGGATCACCGCTCGGGTGATTGT